>NZ_JBNHHB010000025.1:0-67407 GCF_059091905.1 Arthrobacter sp. Dra40 | reverse complement strand
AGGCACAGCACGTCACCCTGGCGACCAGCATGTGATTGCCAGGACGGAAGAAACACCCCGTGGGCTCAAGGAGCGCACGGGGTGTTTTGGTTGCGCGGGACGGCCCCGTGGCGGAATCTCCGTGGCTCCGGCGGTGTTGAGCCGGATGTGAAGCGTCTAGGTTTTCTCTCGTTCGGCCACTGGAGCCCCGCAGCGGGCTCGCCTGTCCCCACGGCCGCGGAAGGGTTGCTGCAGAGCATCGACCTGGCCGTGGCGGCCGAAGAGGCGGGGGTGGACGGCGCGTATTTCCGCGTGCACCACTTCGCACGGCAGCAGTCTTCGCCGTTTCCGCTGCTGGCTGCCATCGCGGCGCGGACCAGCCGGATCGAGATCGGCACCGGCGTGATCGACATGCGTTACGAAAATCCGCTCTACATGGCCGAAGAAGCGGCCGCCACGGACCTGATTAGCGGCGGCCGACTGCAGTTGGGCATCAGCCGCGGGTCACCCGAGCCGGTGCTGAACGGTGCGGCAGCCTTCGGGTACCGGCCGGCCGAGGGCGAAACCGATGCGGACATGGCCCGGCGCCACACCACGGTGTTCCGGCGCGCTATTACCGGCGCCGGGATGGTTCCGGCTGACCCTGGCCACCTGCAGGGCAGGCATGCCGGCATGCTCCCGGTGGAGCCCACCTCCCCGGGACTGCCGCAGCGGATCTGGTGGGGAGCCGGTTCCCGGGCCACCGCCGTGTGGAGCGCCGAGCAAGGCATGAACCTGATGAGCTCCACCCTCCTGATCGAGGACACCGGCGTGCCCTTCGACAAGCTGCAGGCTGAGCAGATCCATCTGTTCCACGAGGCATGGCAGAAGGCCGGCCACCCACACGCTCCGCGGGTGTCGGTCAGCCGCAGCGTGATGCCAATTGTCGACGACGAAGACCGGCGCTACTTCGGGCTGCGCAGCCAGACCGACCAGCACGACCAGGTCGGGATGCTGGACGGCACCCGCTCGCGGTTTGGCAAGACCTACATCGGCGAGCCGGATAAGATCGGCGCCGACCTTGCTGCGGACCAGGCCGTGCAGGCTGCGGACACGGTGCTTTTGACCGTGCCGAACTACCTGGGCGTGGAGTACAACGCCAAGCTGCTGGGCAACATCGTGCAGCACGTAGCTCCGGCCGCCGGCTGGCGCTAGGAGCTACTGCAGCACGTCGTTCAGGTCGTAGGAGGCCGGCTCGTCCAGCTGGCCGTAGGTGCAGGACTCGGGATCGCGGTCGGGCCGCCAACGGACAAACTGTGCGGTGTGCCGGAAGCGTTCGCCTTCCATGTGGTCGTACTTGACCTCCAGCACGCGCTCCGGGCGCAGCGGCACGAAGGACAGGTCCTTGCCTCCGCTCCACCGGCTGCCTTCGGACGTCAGCGGGGTGCGGTTGCCGGCCTCGTGCTGTTCCCGGCTCCAGGGATGGTCGCCCGAATCGGCAATCAGCGGCTGCAGCTCCTCGAACAGCTCCTTGCGGCGCTTCATGCTGAACGCCCCGGCCACGCCCACGTGCACGAGGGCGCCGTCGTCGTTGTAGAGCCCCAGCAGCAACGACCCCACCAGGCCCGGCCCGCTCTTGTGCACCCGGTACCCCGCGACCACGCAGTCGGCCGTGCGCTCGTGCTTGATCTTGAACATGGTTCGTTTGTCCGGCTGGTACTTTCCGTCCAGCGGCTTGGCCACCACGCCGTCCAGCCCGGCCCCCTCGAACTCCCCGAACCACTGCCGGGCCACCGCCGGGTCCGTGGTGGCCCGGGTCAGGTGGACGGGATTGACGACGGCGGAGAGCGCCTTCTCCAGCGCGGCCCGCCTCTCCTCGAAGGGCCGGGAGGTCAGATCGTCGTCGCCGAGGGCCAGCAGATCGAAGGCCACGAAGCGGGCGGGAGTCTGGACAGACAGCAACTTGACCCGGCTCGCCGCCGGGTGGATGCGCTGCTGCAGCACCTCGAATTCCAGCCGGTCACCCCCTTCGCCCACCAGGATGATCTCGCCGTCCACCACGCATCGCTCCGGCAATTGCTCCCGGAACGCTTCCACCAGTTCGGGGAAGTAGCGGGTCATCGGCTTCTCGTTCCGGCTGCCGATCTCCACCTCGTCGCCGTCGCGGAAGATGATCGAGCGGAAACCGTCCCACTTGGGCTCGTACGTCATTCCGCCTTCGGGTATTTTGGCCACGCCCTTGGCCAGCATCGGCGGAACGGGCGGCATGAGGGGTAGGTCCATGCGCCCATTCTCTGTGCTGGCCCGGCCACTGTCCATGCCCTCGCACACGTCCGTGAGGCGGCGGCGGGCAGGAAGCGCGGCCGGAAGCGGGAAAGGGGGCAGTGCCTGGCTGGCGGTTCAGACCCGGCGGTAGATGTCCGCAACCGGACAGCGGAAGGGGTCGGAAGCGGCTATGCCCACCGCGCCCAGATAGCGGACGATGGCCGCATAAGAGGCCAGCAGACTGGTCTCCGTGTACGGGATGGAGTGCTCGCGGCAGTAGTGGCGAACCATCGGCGCCGCCTTGCTCAAGCAAGGGCGGGGCATGTCAGGGAAGAGGTGGTGCTCGACCTGACGGTTCAGCCCGCCCATCAGCAGATCCATGAACCAACCGCCGCGGATATTGCGGGAGGCGGTCACCTGGCGGGTGACGAAGTCGGGGCGGCTGGATGGGGAATAGATCGGCATGCCCTTGTGGTTCGGCGCAAACGACGCTCCCATGTAGAAGCCGAAGACCGCCATCTGGACGCCGATGAAGGCGAATGCCTGCCCCAACGGCAGCAACCAGAACACAACAGTGAGCAGCACTGCTGCGCGGCCTGCGAGGATGCCCAGCTCCAGCCAGCGGTGCTCCACCTTGGCCTGCCGGATCAGGTACTTGAAGGAATCCGCGTACAGGCTGAAGCCCAAAAACGGCAGCAGCGGAAACAGCAGATAGCCCTGGAGCCGAGTGACGCGGACCATCGCACCGCGGCGTCCGGCCGCAGCATCAGGGTGGAAGGCGATGGACCCGGTCCTGATGTCCGGATCCTTGTCCACTGTGTTGGGAAATCCATGGTGCCTGGTGTGTTTGCGCATCCACATGGCGTAGCTGATGCCCACCAGACAGGTGCCAACCAGCCGGGCAGCCCACTCATTGACCCGTTTGGACTTGAAGACCTGCCAGTGAGCCGCTTCATGTGCCAGAAAGGCGAACTGTGTGAACAGGATTCCCATGCCGGCAGCAATCAGGAGCTGGTACCAACTGCTGCCGAGCAGCGAGAACCCCGTCCATGCCGAGGCCAGCAGCAACATCAGCACCACAAAGAGGCTGATGTAGTAGCCCCTGCGGCGGCTCAACAAGCCGGCGGATTTCATGTGGGCCATGAGGGCCAGATATCCGGCGGCAATATTGTTCGGTGCGGGAGACGGACGGGCTGGTTCGCGAGCGGAATTGGGCTGGGGCTCTAACTGATAGTCCATGACATGCCTTGCGTCCGGCGGAAAGTGCAGCCGGTGCAGGCTACCGTGAAGCGTCAGCACCAGTCTGTTGAATGTACCGCCGCTGCGCAGGGTTGTCACCGGTGGGTCCCGTTCCGGCCCCTCTTCGGCCACAATTTCCCATGGTGTGAGCCCGGGCTGAAAAATCAGCAGGCGCCCATCCGTTGCGGGAAAGGGCGCCTGCTGATCAGTTGGTGACGTTCCGGTCAGTCCGCGATGTAGAGGAGGCGCTTGTTGACGAACTCGTCCATGCCCAGCGGGCCGAGCTCGCGGCCGAAGCCGGAGCGCTTCACGCCGCCGAACGGAATGTCGGCGCCTTCGCCGACTCCGTTGACATTGGCCATGCCCACGTTGAGCTGCTGGGCGATCTTGCGGGCGCGCTCCTCGTCGGTGGAGAAGACGACGCCGCCCAGGCCGTAGTCGGTGTCGTTGGCCAGCTCCAGGGCTTCTTCGTCGCTGGCGACCTTGTAGACCACGGCCACCGGGCCGAAGAGCTCTTCGCGGTAGGCGCGCATGTCCGGCGTGACGCCGGTCAGTACGGCCGGGGCCAGGTAGGCGCCGGGGCCGTCGTGCAGGGTGCCGCCGGCGTGCAGCGTGGCGCCCTTGTTGACGGCGTCCTTGAGCTGTTCGGCCAGCCCTTCGGCCGCGGCCCGGGAGGAGAGCGGCGCGTAGGTGCCCTCGGCTTCTTCGGCCGGGTCGCCGGGCTTGAGGTCCTTGGCCAGGTTGGTCAGCTCGGCGACGAAGTCGTCGTAGATGTCCTCCATGACGATCATGCGCTTGTTGGAGTTGCAGGCCTGCCCGGTGTTCTCGATGCGGGTGGCCCACGCTTCGCCGGCAGCAGCCTTCACGTCGTCGGTGTCCAGCACCACGTAGGGGTCGGAGCCGCCCAGTTCCAGCACGGCCTTCTTCAGGTTCTTGCCGGCGAGCTCGCCGATGATGGCGCCGGCCCGTTCGGAGCCGGTCAGCGAAACGCCCTGGATGCGCGGGTCGGCAATGATGTCTGCGATCTGCTCATGGCTGGCGAAGACGTTGATGTACACGCCCTCGGGCACGCCGGCGTCGTCCATGATCTTCTGGATGGCCAGGGCTGAACGGGGGCAGGTCTCGGCGTGCTTGAGGATGATGGTGTTGCCCAGCATCAGGTTCGGCGCGGCGAAGCGGGCCACCTGGTAGTAGGGGTAGTTCCAGGGCATGATTCCCAGCAGCGGACCGACCGGCAGCTTCTGGATCATGGCGCGGCCGCCGCCGATGGCCTTGATTTCCTGGTCCGCCGCCAGCTCCGGGCCCTCGGTGGCGAAGTAGCTGAAGATGTCGGTGCAGAACTCTGCCTCGCCCTTGGATTCGGACAGCGGCTTGCCCATTTCCTCGGTGATGATCGCGGCCAGCTCGTCGGCCCGTTCGGTGAACAGTTCCGCAATGCGGGACACTACCTTGGCGCGGTCCGTGATCGGCACGGCCTTCCACGACGAGTAGGCGGCCTCGGACTTGGCGAGGGCGTCCTTGACCTCGGCGTCGGTGGCAGTGGGGAACTCCTCCACCACCTCGCCGGTGGACGGGTTTTGAACCCGGTAGCCCGGCTGGGTGGATGAAGCGGCGTGGGAAGTGGTGGTCACAGCCCTGGTCTCCTTCAGATATTGATGTCTCAGCGGGACGGCGGCGTGGCCGTCTCCGGTCTCCATCTTGTACCGTCCGGCCGGTTCTGTGAAGTGAGTTACGCTCACGGCATGAGGCGGAAAACGGGAGCGCCGGCCCTGAGGCGTGATGCCTAGCGTTGGCTGCGCAGCTTTTCCATCTCCCGCCGGTCCTTCTTGGTGGGCCGGCCGGTGCCCCGGTCGCGCTGCGGGATACCCAGCGACGGCATCACCGGGCGCGGCGGCGTGTGGTCCGTGAAACAGTGTGAGGCAGCCTCTGCGCCCACCCGTTTGGCAATTAACCGGCGGACCTCCAGGATCCTCTCGAAGCCCGGCTGCCGCACCCGCAGCGTGTCGCCCGGCACCACCGACTGCGACGCCTTGACCGGATTGCCGTTCAGCCGCACATGTCCGGCGCGGCAGGCAGCGGTGGCAGCGGATCGGGTCTTGTAGGCGCGGATGGCCCACAGCCACGCATCGACGCGCACCGAGCTCGGAGTACTGGCTGAAGTGTTCATGCCCCTCCGAGTTTAGCGCCCGCACCGCGGCTTCAGCGCCGGGAACGTGGCACCCTGCGCGGGAGGAGGCCGCCCTCGTCATGGCTTGATGTGCCATTTCCTTTCACTGGCAGTTCACGGCCGGTTGGCCCGGAGGTTCGCTGGCGCTGTGAAGCTCGGTGGACCGGGTAAACCGAGAACACCACGACGAAGGGCATCATTTTCCATGGCATCTCGCCTGCTCAAAACACTGACCTGCTCCGCCGCGGCCATCGCCGTCGGCGCTGCCCTCGCGGCCGTTCCGGCCAGCGCACAAGAGAACCAAGGCGGGCAGGACGAAGTCCCGCTGCTGATCGGCCACCGCGGTGCCGCGGGCACTGCGCCGGAAAATACCGTGGCCGCTTTCAAGGACGGGCGCGCCTCGGGGGCCGACTTCTTCGAAGTCGACGTCCAGCTCAGCGCCGATGGCGTGCCGTTCTTGTTCCATGACGACACTCCGGCCCGGACCACCAACGTGGAGGAGGTCTTCCCGGGGCGGGCACAGGACCCGATCACGTCCTTTACCTGGGACGAACTGCAGCAGCTCGACGCCGGTTCCTACTTCAGCGCCAAGTACGCCGGCGAACGGATTCCCCACTTGGACGATGCCGCGAAGATCGCCACGGTCAACACCGGGGTGTACATCGAGATCAAATCGCCGAAGAACTCACCGGGCATCGAGCAGTTGGTCGCCGATGAGCTGCGCACCGATGCCACCTGGAAGAAACTTGTGGCCGCCGACAAGATCCAGGTCCTCAGCTTCGACGAGGCCTCCAACCGGACCTTCGCGGAGATCGCCCCGGAGATCGAGCTGCAGCAGCTCGCAAGCACCGTCCCGGGACCGGCCAAGCTGGAATCCTGGGCCGCCTTCGCCGACTCGATCGGGACGAACTACCGCACCCTGACCGCGCAGAATGTCGCGGACGCCAAGGCTGCCGGACTGGTGGTGGGTGTCTACACCGCCAACTCGCCCGAGGCAGTCCAGCAGTCCATCGACCTGGGGGTGGATGCCGTCACCGGTGACTTCCCGATCCAGACCATGCGCTACCTGGATGGGCGCAAGCCTTTCCCGGCAGGCACCGGCCTGGAAATTTCCGGCGCCGTGAACGACCCGGCGGGCAACGATGTGCAGCCGGAGACCGGCGAGCATGTGGTGCTGCGGAACACCACCGACCGCAGCATCGACGTCAGCGGCTACATCGTTCGTGATACGGCGAACAACATCCTGAGCGTCGGCGAGGGCTACGTGGTTGCCCCGGGGGCCGAACTGCGCGTCTACACCGGACCCGGCACCAACAGTGCGGACGCCTACTACAACGGTGGCTCCGCGTCCGTGCTGAACAACGGCGGCGACTCGGTGGCCCTGTGGAGCCCGCAGGGCAAGTTGCAGGACGTCTTCGCCAACTAGCACGCACCGTCCTTCCTGACCGTCGATGGAGGCACCCCGGGCACGCTTCGGCTTCGCCGGAGGTGCCGCCGCACTTCGGGCCCGGGTTTGGTTTGCTGGCGCTGCGGCGGGCCGCTAAGCCAGGGAAACCGAGGCTGGCTTGGGTTGGCAAACATCAAACGTCTAATGTTTAGGGATGACTTCAGACCCGACGGCAAAAGCCGCAGGAAGCGCGCAGCCCGCACACCTGGACCGCGACGGGGCCGAGTTCGCTGAGGCGCTGGTTCCGGAGCTGGATGTTCAGGATCCCGGCCCGCTCCCGATTCCTGCCGCCCACCGGCGCTGGTTCACGGCCGCGGCGGTGGCCGCCGTCGTACTCATTGGGCTGAACCTCCGGGCCGGCATTGCCAGTGCGTCGGCGCTGTTCCACGACCTGCAGCAGCTGTTGGGTTACGGGCCGCTCGTCGCGGCACTGCTGCCCACCGTGCCGGTCCTGTGCTTCGCGGTGGCCGGGGCAGCGACCTCCTGGCTGAGCAGCCGGATGGGACTGGAACGGGCGATCGCGCTCGCCCTGGCGCTGCTCATCGCAGGGCTCGGATTGCGGGGGATCGAATCCGTCGGAATGCTGTTGGCCGGCACGGTAGTGTCCATGTCCGGTCTGGCGGTCTGCAATGTGGCGATGCCGACGTTCATCCGCAAATACTTCGCCCACCGCCCGTCCACGATGACCGGCGCCTACACCATCTCCATGTCCATCGGTGCCACCACGGCCGCTGCCGTCAGCGTCCCGCTGGCCATGCAGCTGGACTCGCCTCCGCTCGCGCTGGCCGCCTGGTCGTTGCTCGCCGTGCTCGGACTGGCAGTGTTTCTGCCCATGGCCCTGGCCGGCCGAAACCGCCCGGTGGCGGGACGGCGCGGCCACCTGTCGCCGTGGCCGCTGCTGCGCACCCGCAAGGGATTGCTGCTTACCGGGCTGTTCACCATCCAGGCCCTGCTCGTCTACACCGTGATGGGCTGGCTGCCCTACATGCTGATCTCCGACGGACTGGATCCGGCCGCGGCCGGGCAAATGCTCGCGCTGGTCCAGTTGGTGTCCATTCCCGCCGTCGTCCTCCTACTGACGATGGCCGCCCGGCCCGGCCTGCTGCGGCCGGCCTTCATGCTCACCTGCGCGGCCTCGCTGGCCGGCTATCTCACGCTGCTGGTGCTGCCTGCCGACCTCGCCGTGCTTCCGGCCGTCCTGATCGGCCTGGGGTTCGGTGTTTTCCCGCTGCTGATGCTGGTCATCAGCCGCAGCGGCTCCGGCGCTGCTGAGACCACCGCGCTCTCCACGCTGGCGCAATCGGTGGGCTACCTCTTCGCCGCCTTCGGACCGTTCGGCCTCGGCCTGCTGCACGACGCACTGGCCGGCTGGACCGTCCCCATGGCGCTCCTGGTGGCCGGCGCGGTGCTGCAGCTGCTGCTGGCCCACGGGGTCAGCGGCCTGGTGCGGGAGCCGCGGGCGTGACCGCTGGGATGAGCGCAGGGCCCTTGCACCGCCTGCCGCTGGCGGAGGAAGTCACCACTCGGCTGCGGGAGGCCATCGCGGCTGGACGATGGCCCTTGGGCGGCCGGATCCCTCCGGAGCCGGAACTGATGGCGAGTCTGGGAGTTTCGCGCGGAACCCTGCGCGAAGCAGTCAAGGCCCTGGCCCACGCCGGCATGCTGGAGGTCCGCCGCGGCGACGGCACGTACGTGCGCGCCACCAGCGAAATCAGCGGCACCGCGCGCCGCGCCTACCGCGAGTACGACGACGAGGACGTGCTGCAGGTCCGCTTCGCCCTGGACACCCAGGCCGCACGGCTGGCGGTGCAGTCGATGCAGCCTACGGACGGCGGCGCCCTGGAGGCACTGCGGACAATGCTGGGCAGGCGCACGCGGGCTTGGGCGGAGCAGGATCTGGAAGGCTGGATCGCCGCGGACTGGGACTTCCACCTGGCGGTGGCAGCGGCCTCCGGCAATCCGTTGCTGCACGAGCTCTACAGCAGTTTCGGCGACGTGTTCCACGGAGCCAAGATGGCCCAGCGCCTGCGTGACGGCTTCGATGGCTGTCTGCGCGCCGGGCATGAGGATTTGGTGGAAGCCATCGCGGCGGGCGACGAAGAAGCCGCGGTCCAGACCGTCACCGCCAACCTGCGCTACTGCATGAAATGGATGCCGCAGGGGGGCCATTAGCGCCCGGCGGCGGCACGGCACCGGCGGCTTGGCGGGCCTTGTGGCATGATGCTGCGCGGCCGGGGTACCTTGAATCACGAAGCCCGGTAGGTACGGGAAGCAGGGAACGAGGAAAGCTGGCGATGTCCACTTCGACGAAACCGTCCGGAAGCACGCGGAAGACGTGGCTGAAGATCACAGCAGCAGTGGCCGGCGCCGTCGTCGTGCTCCTGCTGTTGGTGGTGCTGGCCAAATGGCTGCGGACGCTGCCGGGTGTCCAGGACTTCCTGACCGCGTATCCGGGCCGCTCTGAGCTGCCCGAGTCCGCACCGGTGGGTTTGCCCGCCTGGCTGGGCTGGCAGCATTTCCTGAACTTCTTCCTGATTGTGCTGATCATCCGCACCGGGCTGCAGGTGCGCACCGGCGCCCGCTCGCCGGCGTACTGGACCCGGAACAACAAGGGCCTGGTGAAAACCAAGAACAAGCCGACCAAGATCACGCTGAACCTCTGGTTCCACCTCACACTGGATGCCCTGTGGGTGCTGAACGGCATTGTGTTCATGGTGCTGATCTTCGCCACCGGCCACTGGATGCGGATTGTGCCCACCAGCTGGGACATTTTCCCGAATGCGCTTTCCGCCGTGCTGCAGTACGCCTCGCTGGACTGGCCGCTGGAAAACGGTTGGGTGAACTACAACGCGCTGCAGCTGCTGACCTATTTCGCGACCGTCTTCATTGCGGCTCCGCTGGCCATCATCTCCGGTCTGCGCACGTCGGCAGCGTGGCCCAAGCGGGCCGCGGTGAACAAGTACTTCCCGATTGAGGCGGCCCGGGCCATCCACTTCCCGGTGATGGTGTACTTCGTGCTGTTCATCATCGTTCACGTGACCCTGGTGCTGGCCACCGGCGCCTTGCGCAACCTCAACCACATGTATGCGGCGACGGACGACGGCGGCTGGACCGGCTTCTGGATCTTCGCCGCCTCCATCGCGGTGACGGTGGCGGCCTGGTTCCTGGCCCGGCCGATCTTCCTACGGCCGATCGCCTCGCTGACCGGCAAGGTCACCAGCCGCTGACGCAGGACACGCCGGCGCCTCGCTGACCGGCAAGGTCACCAGCCGCTGACGCAGGACACGCCGCCCATGCCGGACTCACGGCGGTGCGGCGCCGCACGGCTACACTGCACCTCGTGACCGATGTTGCCGCCCTAGCCGCGTGCGTTGTCTTCTCCCTGCTGGCAGTCTTCCAGATCCTCCTGGCGGCAGGGCTGCCGCTGGGCCGGTTCGCGTGGGGAGGCAGCCACCGCGCCCTGCCGGCAAACCTGCGCATCGGAAGCGCCGTCTCAGTTGTCCTGTACGCCTTTTTCGTGTTCGTCATCCTGAACCGGGCCGGGATACTCGACGCCTTGCCGGAGGCTGCGTCGCTGATCCTGGCGTGGGTCCTGACCGCCTATCTGTTCCTTGGCGTGATCATGAACG
Source organism: Arthrobacter sp. Dra40 (assembly GCF_059091905.1). NCBI lineage: Bacteria > Bacillati > Actinomycetota > Actinomycetes > Micrococcales > Micrococcaceae > Arthrobacter > Arthrobacter sp. Dra40. The sequence continues at coordinate 56,702 of NZ_JBNHHB010000025.1, read as the reverse complement.
CCATCTCGCGCAGCAAACCCGAGCGGTGGACCATGACGCCGGTGGCCTTGGTGCTGGCGGTGCTGAGCCTGGTGGTTGCCCTCGGCTGACGGCCGCCGGCGCTCCCCGCCGACAACCTGAGACCGGGTCTTGCCCCGAAGCCAACGCAGGCTCACGATTGGTTCACTACGGCCGATCAGGAGGCATCCATGCAGGTTCGTTTCCGCCGCGCACTGGCAGTAGTTGCCGTGATCGCCGCGGTCCCGGCGGCGCTTGCCGGTGGCTTGGTTTTTTGGCTACGCTACAGCCCCCGGCCGCTGGCCGTGTTGCTGCGGGTGATGTCCGACCGGGACGGCCGGCACACCGCCCGCGCCATGGCCCGCCACGTCCCCGACGGCATCGGCGAGGTGCTGGACCAGGAGTACTTGAGCAACCACGGGCACACCAACCTCGACGTGTTCTTCCCGGACGAGGCGGCAAAGGAGTCACTGCGCCTGCCAACGATCGTCTGGATTCACGGCGGCGCCTGGATCTCCGGCACCAAGAACTACGTCGCCAATTACCTGCGGATCCTGGCCTCTTACGGTTTCACTACCGTGGGTGTGGACTATTCACTGGCCCACACGCGCCGGTACCCGGCACCGGTGCGCCAGAGCGCCGCCGCGCTGCGCTATCTGGAGCACAACGCCGGGCGGCTGCACATCGATACCGAGCGGATTGTACTGGCCGGTGACTCGGCAGGCGCGCAGATCGCGGCGCAGTTGGCGTTGGTCGTCACGGACCCGGACTATGCCAGGAAGCTGGGGATCGCCTCGCCCACCGCGCCGGACCGGCTGCGCGCCGTGCTGCTGCATTGCGGCGCCTACGATCTGTCGCTGGCCGGCGCGGGCCAAACCGGGAACCAGAACTACCTGCGCACCGTGCTGTGGTCCTACACCGGTGCCAAGGACTACCTGGAACGGCCGTATTTTGCCCTGGCTTCGGTTGCCCGGCACGTGAGCGCCAACTTCCCGCCGGCTTTCGTCTCCGCGGGCAACGCCGACCCGCTGCTGCCGCACTCGCTGGGCCTCGTTGAAGCCCTGACGTTGAAGGGCGCCACGGTGGAGGCCTTCTTTCCCGAGACGGATGCCGGACTCGGGCACCAGTTCCAGTTCAACCTGGATCTGGAAGCAGCCTGGCAGGGGCTGGAGCGCAGCGTGGAGTTCCTCCGCCGCTACACCCGCTAGGCGAGCTCTTCGGCGTCCGTATCTGCAGCGTGGGTCAGTCTCGCCGGGCCGGCTCGCCCGCGTCACCAATGGTTTCAGAGAGCGGGATCTCCTGGACGAAGCAGGCCAACACCAGTGCCGCGAGCACAATGGGCACCGCGAAGAGGAAGATGGGCGGCAGCGCCTGGGCAAAGGCATTCGCAATGAACTCCCGGGCGGGACCGGGAAGCGAGGCGAGCAGCGCGGGGTTGAGCGAACTGAAATGCTGGCCGCCGCCGGAACCGAGCGCTGCCAGCAACTGGGGCGGCGCCGTCGTAAACTGTTCCGTCAATCGGCTGATAAAGATGGCGCCGAAGAGCGAGATGCCGAAAGTGGCGCCGATTTGGCGGAAGTAGTTGGTGGTCGAGGTGGCCGTGCCCATATCCCGGCGCCTGACGCTGTTTTGCACGATGAGGACCAGGTTCTGCATGATGCAGCCCAGCCCCAGGCCCATAACCAGCATTCCTGTAGCGGTGAAGGCGTAGGGGGTCGTATCGGAGATCCTCGAGAGGAGGATCAGCCCGGCCGCGATCAGCACGGTGCCGAGGATCGGGAAGATCTTGTACCGGCCGGTCCGGGACACCAGTTGGCCCGTGGCGGTAGTAGCGCCGACCATGCCTGCTGTCATTGGAATCATCATCAAACCGGACTCGGTGGCAGTGGCGCCGTTGACCATCTGCAGGAAGGTAGGCAAATAGGCGATCGCGGAGAACATCGCCATGCCCACCGCCACGCCCATCAGAGTCGGCAGGGTAAAGTCCCGGTTGCGGAAGAGCCGCAGCGGCAGCACCGGTTCCTGCGCCCGGCGCTCGGCCAGCGCGAACAGAACCGCCGCGACGACGGCGATGGCTCCGAGGGCGATGATCACCGGGCTGTCCCAGGCGTAAGTGGTCCCGCCCCAGCTGGTGAAGAGGATGACCGCGGCACTCGCGATCGCCAGCAGCAAGGTTCCCAGGTAGTCCAGTTTTGGCCGGGGACCGGTGGGTTTGTGCAAGTGCAGGGTGGAGATGATGACCACCAGTGCGACGGCCCCCAGCGGCAGGTTGATGTAGAAAACCCAGCGCCAGCTCCAGTAATCGGTGATGAATCCGCCCAGCAGTGGTCCGCTGACCGAGGCGAGTCCGAAGGCGGCGCCAATCAAGCCCATGTACTTGCCGCGTTCGCGCGGGGAGACCAGGTCGCCGATAATGGCCTGCGCACCGATCATCAGCCCGCCGCCTCCAATGCCCTGCACGGCCCGGAACGCGATCAGCTGCGTCATATCCTGGGCCACGCCCGAGAGCACGGAGCCGCCCAGGAACACAGCGATCGCGAAGACGAAGATGCTCTTGCGCCCGAAGAGGTCCCCGAGCTTGCCGTAGATCGGCAGGCCGATGGTCGCGGCCAGGATGTAGGCGGTGATCACCCACGAGATATGTTCCAGCCCGTTCAAGTCTCCGACAATCGTGGGCAGCGCCGTGGCCACGATGGTTTGGTCCAGGGCCGCGAGCAGGACGGCGAGCATCAGACCCAGGAACACCACGATGATCCGGGTAGGAGCTGTTCCCTGCGGTTCCTGGCTTCGAGCCGGGGGACCAGGGGCAACGTCCAAACCCGGGACTGGACGCGGATCTTGGTCGGGGCTGGGGGGAAAGGCCATGGCGTAACTTCCACGGCGGGTGGCGCAGGCGGCCGGGACGAGGTTGCCTGGGGACGCTACCCGCTCCGCGTCAGTACCGTACTGCCGTCGGCAAGGCAGCACAAGGGCTTCGGGCAGAGACCGGTGCCGGCTGAACGTCGTACGCTGGGACCCTGCCCAGAGAGGGGACACATCAATGGACGACGCCGGATCGCGCCTCATTTTCGGCTGCATGGGTTTGGGCGGTGGCTGGGGGAGCGGACCGCTGGAAGCGGCTGACGTTGCCGCAGCGCATGCCGCCGTGGACGCGGCCCTGGAAACCGGAATCAAAACTTTTGACCACGCCGATATTTACGCCCGCGGCAAGGCCGAGGCTGCCTTCGGGCGGGTACTAACCGAACGTCCGGAGCTGCGGGAGTTAGTCTACCTGCAGAGCAAATGCGGCATCGTGTTGCCCTCTCCCGGTATGGCAGGACATTACGACTCGTCCCGCCGCGCGATCCTGGCCCGCACCGAGGAGACCCTGCGCCGGCTGCATGTCGACCACCTGGACACACTGCTGATTCACCGCCCGGACCCGCTGGCCCCGGTCGAAGAGATAGCCAGGGCCTTCAACGAACTCCGGATGGCCGGAAAGGTTGGCCGTCTTGGTGTCTCCAATATGTCAGGCGAACAAATGCGCTGGCTGCAGTCGGCGCTGGACGAGCCGCTGGCCGTGAACCAACTGGAGATGAGTTTGTACCGGCGGGACTGGCTGGAGTCCGGCGTGCTGGTGAACCATCCGGACGGAACGGGCATCAGCTTCCCGCACGGCACACTGGAATACTGCGCAGCCAACGGAGTGCAGCTTCAGGCCTGGGGGTCCCTGGCCCAGGGCCGCTACAGCGGGCGTGCCGGCCTGACCGAGACGGTGCGCGGTCAAGGGAGCTCCGCGGCCGGGAGCCCGCAGGATACCGCCGGGGAGGATGGGGCTGCCGGCACCGGTACTACCGCCGCGGCGGACGCTTCAGCCGCAGCCCTGGTCGCCGAACTTGCCAAGGACAAGGGCTGCACTTTGGAAGCCGTGGTGCTGGGCTGGCTGCTGCGCCATCCGGCGGGCATCCGCCCTGTCGTGGGTACCAGCAGCCCTGACCGGATCAGGGCCTGCGCCGAGGCAGAGGCAGTCGGGGAGGCGATGACGCGCCAGGAATGGTACGCCCTGTGGGTGGCGGCACGCGGGCGTCCCCTGCCCTGAGCCTTCCGCTTCTCCCGCGCCCAGACCTGGTCTCTAGACGAGGACGGGCTGCTTCAGCCGCCGGAAGACGGAGTCGTGGAAAACCAGCGGCTCATGAGTACCGTCATGGGTGGACAAGCCGTGCACCTCCAGCAGCACGACGTGGTGATCACCGGCCGGAACTTCTTGGTGCACTGAGCAGTCCAGCCACAGCGCCGCGTCGTTCAGAAAGAGGGCTCCCGGGTCGGTGCTGTGCAGGCTGAGGCCGGCGAAACGGTCGCCGTTCTTCGAGGCGATCTGGCGGCAGACGCCGTCGTGCTCCGTGCCCAGCACCGAGACGCCGATTCGTTCTGCCCCGCGGAGCAAAGGCCAGGTGCGGGACGTATTCTGCACGGCAAACATGACCAGCGGCGGCTCGAGCGAAACCCCGACCGTGAAGGAAGAAGCGACGATGCCTTGGGGCGCGCCGTCGACGATCGCGCACAGTGCGGCGATGCCCGACGGGAAGCGGCCGAAGGCGGAGCGGAGGGTATTGGGTGTCAGGTCATAATGGAGCGACATGGCCGTCCTTGAAGCTAGGGCGCATCCGCTGCTGCGGGGAGTACGCGTACTTGCTCGCCGACAAACCCGGCGGGCCGAATCATCACCTGGAGCACCCCGCTACGGTAGAGGGTTGCCGGCCAACCAGCCAGGGCTGTGCAGTTGGCGCTCTTGATTCGCTTCCACGCTAAGAGCCGGACGGGGGCCGCGTCAAACCCCGGTAACAGTTCGTCAAGATGTCATGATCCGTCGACGCCGGCACGGACCGTACGCCGGCGGAACGGGTGCGCCGGGTAGACGCCCAGCAGTCGGATTTCCGTGGTGAAGAAGTCCAGTTCCTCGAAGGCGTGGACCATTGCCTGATCTTCGGGGTGGCCTTCCACATCCACCATGAACACGGTGGCAGCGAACTCGCCGCCCACCATGTAGCTCTCCAGCCGGGTCATGTTGATCCCGTTGGTGGCGAACCCACCGAGAGCTTTGTACAGGGCCGACGGCACGTTCCGCACCCGGAAAACAAAGCTGGTCACGGCCGGACCGGGCAGCTCCTCCCGGGTCGGTACGGGCCGGCGGTCGGCCAGCACCACAAACCGGGTGGTGTTCGTGGGATCGTCCTCGACTTCTTCCGCGAAGACCTCCAGGCCATAGAGCTCGGCAGCCATCGGCGGCGCCAGGGAGACCTTGGTCGGGTCGTTCCACTCCGCCACCTCGCGCGCCGAACCGGCGGTGTCGCCGGCGATCACCGGCGTCAAGCCAAGCCGACGGATGAGGTTACGGCACTGGCCCAGCGCGTGAATGTGGCTATGCACCTCGCGGGCCTGCTCCACAGTCGCTCCGGGTACGCCCAGGAGGCTGAAGCGGATCGGCAGGAAAAACTCCTCCACGATCTGCAGGGTGGACTTGGGCAACAGCGCGTGGATGTCCGCTACCCGGCCGGCGATTGAATTATCGATGGGAATCATGGCCAGTTCGGCCGTGCCGCTTGTGACGGCGGCGAAGGCGTCCTCAAAGCTGGCGCACGGCACGGCCTCCCAGCCGGGGCGCACCTCAAGGCACGCCATGTGGGAGTTCGAACCGGGTTCACCTTGGTACGCAATAGCTGGAGCCATGGGCGAAATTATCCCACCGGGGCCGCCCGGCGCTTCATTCCGGGGCTTGGCCTGGCGTCACAAAAGCGCGGCAGCCGGTGCAGGGAGCCGGCTGCCGGACTTTTAGGCCAGCTGGGATTCCTGCGTGATGCCGTAGGGCACGTCCTCGCTCAGTTCCACGGTGAACTGCCCGGGGCCGGTGCGGGTAACGAGGATGCCGCACTCGCCGTCGATGGCCGCGATTTTTTGCAGCTCTTCTACCGCGGCATTGAGGAGGTCGTCGGCCTCGGAAGCCGTGTGTGCCGTCAAGGACTTGGAGGCCCAGGACGCGGGAGCCAAGGAAGTGGCCATGGTTCTGCCTTTCGTGACCGGAAACTGCCGCAGAGGAGAAAGCGCGGGAACGCAGCGTCAAGTCGGAACGATCGTGCCATGCGGAACGGTGCATGGAACTTTACATTCTGCCATCCCAATGGACATCAGATGAATTTTAAGGCGGCGTGGCGTTCCGCACGCAGGGAGGACCGGGCCGTCCCGCGGCCTTGTGGCGGGCAGCCGGGCCGCGGCCATGCCGAACAAGAAGAGGGTGGACGTAACGGGGCAGGTCGGGAGCCCGATAGTGGGAAGCATGAACTACCGCTATATTCCGCCAGCTGCTGCCCTGACCATGTGGGGCACCGTCCTCTTCGTTGCGGGAGGGGTGATGAGTGCCTGGATGTCAGCGTCGGCAGTCCGGGAGTCGTTCCTGGATGCCACCAGCATGTTTTACAGCTCGGACGCAGATGTGTATTCGGGTCTTGCGGTGCTGTTCGCCCTGATCTCGATCGCAGGCTTCGCGCTGTTGGCAGGAGGCGTTTCCCGCGCCACGAAGCGCGCTGACCAGCGGTACGACGCGTGGTTCCGCACACTGCAACCCGGCCAACTCCAGCCGGCAGGAGCCCACGTGTCCGCGCCAGGCCCGGCCGAGGCCACCCCGGCCTTGTCCGCGCCAGGCCCGGCCGTGGCCGCCCCCAGCCCTAACCGGAAACAGCCAGCGGCGGTCATTCCGCCCCTGCCGCCCCGGGGTCCGTCGCTGCCTTAGGCGCTTTTTCCACAGCCTAAAAGGGGTTCAGCAGCCGGTGGACGAACTGCCGGGTCCGCTCTTCCTGCGGTTCGCGCAGCACCTGTTCGGGGTGCCCTCGTTCCACCACCACGCCGCCGTCCATGAACACCACTTCGCTGGCCACTTCACGGGCGAAGGCCAGTTCGTGGGTGACAAGGGCCATGGTCCAGCCTTCGTCGGCCAGCTCCTTGATCACATGCAGCACATCACCGACCAGTTCCGGGTCCAGCGCCGAGGTGGGCTCGTCGAACAACAGCAGCGAGGGCTTGAGCGCCAGCGCCCGGACGATGCCGACCCGCTGCTGCTGCCCGCCGGAGAGCTGATGCGGATACTGGTCTTCCTTGCCGGAGAGGCCGACGCGGTCCAGCAACGACCTGGCCTCGCGCACAGCTTCGGCTTTGGGCCGCTTCTGCACCTGGACCGGACCCTCAATGATGTTTTGCAGCACGGTCATGTGCGGAAAGAGGTTGTAGTGCTGGAACACCATGGCGCTGCGGTCACGCAGCGCGGCGATCTGTTTCCGGTTCACCGGCGAACCGAAGTCCACGGCTGGGCCGCCCGAAAAGGCAACTCGTCCGCCGTCGGGCGTTTCCAAGCCGTTGAGGCAACGTAGCACGGTGGTCTTGCCGGAGCCGGACGGTCCGATCAGGGCCAGCACGCCACCGGCCTGGACCGACAGGTCGATGGACTTGAGCACCTGGTTGTCGGCGAAGGATTTGCGCAGCCCCTCCACGGAGAGCACGGGCTCGGCTGCGGCGCCGGGCTGCGACACGGCAGCGGCAGGGCCGTCAATGGGCGACATAGCGTTCCAGCCTCTTCTCCAGTCGGGACTGCCCGGCGGACAGCACCAGGCAGAACACCCAGTAGACAACCGCGGCCTCTATGTAAAGCAGCATGAACTTCTGGCTGAACGCGGCAATCTCCTGCGCCGCACGGAATGCCTCGGTGACCAGGATCAGGGAGGCGAGGGACGTGTCCTTGACCAGGGAGATGAAGGTATTGGACAGCGGCGGCACCGACACGCGCGCAGCCTGCGGCAGGATGATGCGGCGCAGGGTGGTGGTGCCGGCCATGCCAATGGTGTGGCCGGCTTCCCACTGGCCCTTGGGGACGGACAGAATCGCGGCCCGGATGATTTCGGCCGCATAACCGCCCACGTTCAGGGAAAACGCGATGATCGCGCTCGGCCACGGGTCGAGGACCACGCCGATCGACGGGAGGCCGTAGAAGATTACGAACAGCTGGACCAGCAGCGGAGTGCCGCGGATCACCGACACATAGGCGCGGGCGATGCCGGCCAGGAGCCGGTTGCGGCTCAACCGCATCAGGGCAACCACAAGGGCCAGCATCAGGCCGATGGCGAAACTGGCCAGCGAGAGGGGGATGGTGCCGGTCAGCCCGCCCTGAACAATGGGCCAGAGCGAACTGCCGACAAGCTCCCAGTCGATGTCCATACGGCTACGTTAGCGTTTCCCTTCAGACCCAGCCCCTCTACTTGGTGACGTCCGCGCCGAAGTACTTGTTGGAGATTTTGGCCAGCGTGCCATCGGCCCGCAACTCCTCAAGGGCCGTATCAACGGCCTTGACCAGGTCGTCGCTGCCCTTCTTGAAGGCGAAGGCACTCTGCGTCTTTTCGTCCGTTTCGGCAGCGACCTTGATGTTCTTGTTGTGGTTGGTGGCCTGGTAGTCCAGATAGGTCAGCTTGTCGTTGACGGTGGCGTCAACGCGGCCCTGCTCCAGCAGCGTCACCGCCTGTGCCCAGCCCTCCACGGCCTGGACCTTGGCGCCGGCGGACTTGGCCAGTTCGTAGAAATTACTGGTCAGGGACTGGGCGGTGGTCTTGCCCTTCAGATCCGCCAGGGAGGCGATGTCATTGTTGTCCGACTTTACGACGACGACGCCGGTGCTCACCGTGTAGGGATCCGAGAAGTCGAACTTGGCCTGGCGCTCCTTGTTGATGGAAACCTGGTTGGCGATCACGTCGAAACGGCCGGCATCCAGCCCGGCGAAGATGGCGTCCCATTGGGTTTCTTCAAACTTCACGTCCACGCCCAGCTTTTTCGCCACGGCGGTGACGATCTCGACGTCGTAGCCGGTCAGGTCGCCGGTGCCGTTCTCGTGGAAGCTGAACGGCCGGTAGGTCCCCTCGGTGCCCACGGTGAGCACGCCGGCGTCCTGGATCTCCTGCAGACTGCTCGGGGCAGCGGAGGTCGCCGGCTCCGACCCGGACTGCGAGGAAGTGCCGCAGCCGGCCAGCACCAAGGCTGCGGCGACGGCGGCACCGAGGACGGACAAACGACGACGGATCATGGTGGAACCTCTTGAGATGTTGGAGGGGAAGCTGGCCGGCGGGTATCCGGCGACGCTGAACGCTAGCACGTACAACAACAGCCACCTCAAGATATGTTCCGGATTGTGTCGGCACTGTGAGCAGCGGCACGCTGCCGGACGTGCGCCCGGCGGCTTGCACCGCCGTCGTAGTTCCTCTAATCAGCCGCTACCCGAACCAGCAACGCACCCGGATCGACGCGCATGGAGAGGCGGGAGCCCATGCCGATATGGTCGCCGTCCAGCTGCATCTCCTGGGGCCGGCCGGCGTAGACCTCGACTTCTTTGCCCTGGTAGTAGTCCACCGAAGGGTCCACGCTCCGGCCGCGTTTGGCCAGTCCGGCCAGCACACCGAGCCAGCCCAGCCGGCCGCGCGGGGAGATGGTCATGATGTCCAGCAGGCCGTCGTCGAGCTGGGCGCCGGGGAACATCTCGAATCCGCCCTGGATCTTGCCGCAGTTGCCTCCCATCACGCTGCGCATCCGCAAGGTCATGGGCTTTCCGCCGTCAATGCTGAGCGTGGCGCGGACCGGCTTGCCCGGAAGGTTGCGCAGGCCCGCTTCTACGTAGGCCAGCCAACCGATCCGGTCCTTCAGGCCGTCGTCCGTGCCGCCGATGACAGCAGCGTCGAAGCCGAGACCGGCCATGACCAGGAAAACCGAGTCGCCGCCCGCTCTGTCCACGGTGGCCCGGACGACGTCGATCCGCCGGTCCCGGCCGGCCAAGGCGATGCCAGCGGCGGTCTCCGGGTCGTCCACCGGAAGGTCAAGGTTGCGCGCCAGCAGATTGCCGGTGCCCAAGGGGATAACGCCCAGCGGCAGGCTGGTTCCCGCCAGCCGGCTGGCCACCCGCCGCACCGTCCCGTCGCCGCCGGCGGCGATCACCAGGTCGACGCCGGCATCCTGGGCCTGGCGTGCCTGCCCGGCACCCGGATCCTCCAGTGTGGTCTCCAGCCAGAGCGGCGGCTGCCAGCCGGTGTCAGCGCACAGACCCTCGACCAGCGCGAATAGGTCAAAGTTGAACTTTTTGGACGGGTTCCAGACCACCGCGGCACGGCGGGAAGCTGGGGGAGCGGATTCAGTCATGATGTCCTTACTGTCTTGTCCGCCGGCTCCTTTGGCCAGCGACCCGACGGAACCCATTCAAGCACCATCCGTCCGGTGCCGCCCGGCTCGACATCGCTGCCGGCCGCTTATAGGTTCGATCAGGACACCCTCGGATCCGGGAGAAGATTTGCTTCGGCGCGCACTTGTACTCATGATGGCCCTGCTGCTGACGGTATCCGTGGCTGCCTGCGCGCCGGAGCGGGAATCGCCGGATCCGACAGCCCGGGCTCTCGCGGAAGCGCTGACCGCCAACGACGTCTCCGACGTGGCGTTCGAGGGCACCACCGGAGCCCACGTGCAGGAGCAGCTGGCGGTGCTGGCCGAGGGAATGGACCCGTGGCAGCCGGAAGTCACTGTGGCGGGCGTCGAAGAAGTCGAATCGAACCTTTTCCGGGCCACCCTTTCCTACGCCTGGGGGGTGCCGGACTCCGAACCGGGCTGGAGCTACAGCACCACGGCGGACCTGCACTTCGCCGATGATGCCTGGCAGGTCCGGTGGTCGCCCGCTGTCCTCGAATCCTCGCTGTCCGAGGGCGAACGGCTGGTGTTGTCCACCGAAGAGCCGCGCCGGGGCCAGATTCTCGACGCCGGCGGCGAGGCGATCGTCAAGAACCGTCCGGTCAAGATTGTCGGGATCAACAAGAGCGGCCTCACCGACTCTGCCGCCAAGGACTCTGCCGTCGCCCTGGCCAAGCTGGTGGACATCGACGCCGCCGACTATGTGAAAAAGGTTGCCGGCTACGGGCCGGAAGCGTTCGTGGACGCCATCACTTTGCGCGCGGGCGACTTTGAGAAGCTCAACCAGGGCAAGCTGGAGGGTATTGACGGCTTCCTCGCGGTAGATGACCAGATCCCGCTGGCACCAAGCCGGACCTTCGCCGCTCCGGTGCTGGGCTCCGTCAGGGAGGCCACAGCCGAGGACATCGAGAAGTCCGAAGGCACAGTGGTGGCGGGCGAGACGGTAGGGTCCTCCGGTCTGCAGGCGGCCTTTAACGCCCAGCTCTCCGGCACCCCGGGCTTCACCGTGTCCGCTGTGGGGCAGCCGGCGCAGGAAGGCGCCAAGGCTCCGTCCCGCGAGCTGTTCCACCAAAACCCTGCCGACGGCGGGAACCTGAAGACCACGCTGGAGCCGGACCTGCAGGCGGCAGCCGAGGACATCCTGTCAGACGTCGACTCGCCGAGCTCGATTGTCGCGCTGCGCCCGTCGACCGGTGCCGTGCTCGCAGCCGCAAACGGGCCGGACAGCGAAGGCTACAACACTGCGTTCCTGGGCCGGTACGCGCCGGGTTCCACGTTCAAGATCGCCACCGCCTTGGGTCTGCTGCGCAATGGCATGACCCCGGAGTCTACCGTCACCTGCGATCCGGAACTGGCGGTGGATGGCCGCACCTTCGAGAATGCGGACAGCTACCCGACGGCCTTCACCGGCAAGATCACCCTGACCGAGGCCATCGCCCACTCCTGCAACACAGCCTTTATTGCCGAGTACCAGGATCTCTCCCAGGACCAGCTCGCGGATGCCGCCGGCGCCCTCGGCATCGGCATGACTGCCAACCCCGGGATGGAGGCCTTCATGGGCAACGTGCCGCGCGAGGATTCCAAGGGAACCGCGCACGCCGCCTCGATGATCGGCCAGTCCCGGGTGCAGACCTCGCCATTGGCGCTGGCCACGCTGATGGCTGCCGTGGTCGAAGGCAAACCTGTAGTGCCCACGCTGGTGGACGGCCACGATCCGAAGGCCAAGCTCCCGGATGTGCCGGAACTGACGGCCAAGGAAGCCAAACAGCTGCGCACGATGATGCGCTCCGCCGTGGTGGACGGTTACCTGGCCAACTTGGCCGACCTGCCTGGAGCGCCCGCCATCGGCAAGACCGGAACGGCAGAATACGGCTCACAGGACCCGCCGCACACCCACTCCTGGGTCATCGCCGGGCACGGCGACCTAGCCATTGCCGTGTTTGTGGAGGACGGCGGCCTCGGCGCGGAAACCGCCGGTCCGCTGGCGGAGGCCTTCCTGGAGGCCGCCGCCGGCTAGGCGTTAAACAACGACGGCGGTGCCCGCCCCAGGTGCGCACCGCACCCAAGACGTGCACCGCCGTCGTCAGCGGCGGGCCCTACCAGCGGGCAGGTCCTGCGGGGGCAGACCCGGCTGGCAGCGGACTACCAACGGTGGGCCACATCTACCACCAGGCGGGACATATGGCCAGGGCCGTCCAGCGTGAACACTCGGAACGGCAGGCGGGCGCGGACCCCCAGGCCAATGGTGGTGTGGCCTTCGAAGCTGCCGCCCCAGGAGAGCTGGCGGAACGTCCTGTAGCCGGCGACGTTGGCCAGTTCCTTCCGGTTGGCGGGCCGGTAGGTGGCGTGGCCGGCGGAGTCGTAGGCCGGAGCATTTACCACCACGGCCAAGTCGGCGCCGCCACGCAAGTGGATGACGCGGCCGGATCCCTCGGCCCGGACGGTACCGTATCTCACCGAATAGCCGGCCACGTCGCCGCGGAGGTCGATGACCATGCGGTCGTAGCAGGCGTGCCGGCCGGTGCGCACGTTGGTGATGGGGGCGCTGGTCATCCCGGGGGCGGACTTGGCCATCGAGCCCCAGGTGATGCCGCAGTAGGGGGCGGCAACGGCAGTTCCGGGCGCCACCAGGCCCAGGCCGAGAACCAGCAGGATTACGGACAGCCATGTGGGGAATTTGCGCATGGCACACCGCCTTTCATCGGGTGACTGATGCACTCAGGATAGGGGCGTTCCCGGGTGCTGGACCCGGCGGTTCCAAGATCACGCCGAAACCGTTATGGCGCCCTGTTTCGGGGCGCATTTCTTGACCATCCGGTGACGGAAACGGCCGCTGGCCCAGTCAGAGCGGCCGTGGCGAACTATTACGGGTTTCCGTAACATAAATCACACATCTGTAGTTTTCGGGCGGCCAGTGGCATAATTTCAGCGTTAGCCGGTTGCGGACCCCCCATTTTTTACCGCGCCGGTGATCCCCCAAGTGCCGGCCCCGCGTGAATATACCGCGGGGCCGGCCAGTTTAAACGTCACACCTAACGCCTGCAATGATCCTGCATGGTCTGTTGCATCGCGAACCGGTCACGCGGCCGCAACAACTGGATGACGGGTCCTGCCCGTCAGCCCACCTCGAAGCCGGCGAACCCGCCCGCGGCCGCCGCGTAGCGAGTTTCGACGCCGTCCACACGCCCCGGCGTCCGGCCGGACTCCAGCGCCGCCGCGAGCCGTTCCACCGCATCGCGCGGGCCCTCGGCCACTACCTGGACTGTGCCGTCCGCGCGGTTTGCCGCGAGGCCGACCAGCCCCAGCCGCTCGGCCTGGTCGCGCGTCCAGTAGCGGAATCCAACACCCTGGACACGGCCGCTCACCGTCGCGCTCAGGCGGACGTCTCCGCGGGGCCCGACCTGTTCGTTCATGCATTCCTCCCGGTCCGGCTCCGTCCAGCGTACGACGGCGGTGCCCGCGTCAGCCGGTGTCGGAACCGTAGGGCCGGGTGATGGCTTCCAGAAAGTGTCCGTCCGGGTCGGTAAAGTAGACCCCGCGGCCGCCGTCGTTGTGGTTGATTTGCCTGGCCCGGCTGCATGCGGGGTCGGCCCAATAGTCGATGCCGGCGGACTGGATGCGGGCGAGGATCCCGTCGAACTCTTCTTCGGTGACGAGGAAAGCGTAATGCTGGGACTGCACGCTTCCATCTGCGTCTGCGTAGTCCAGAGCCACGCCGTCCTCCAGCAGGACGGTCATGAAGTAACCAAACATCGGTTGCGGCGGACCAAGTCCGAAAATCCGCGCAAAGAAGTCAGCTGACGCTTTCTTGTCCGCCGCGTAAACAATGGTGTGGTTGAACGAAACAGCCATGGCGCTCTCCCATCGCCCGACCGTTCCCGGCACGGCCCGGCCACATCGCTGGCTCCCATTCAACTCCGCGCCGCCCTGCCGGACAAGTAGCCCGCTTTAACGCACTAACGGACGACGCGCACTGTGGTGAGTGCCGGCGTCGTCCGTTGCTTTGAGGCGGTGGGGCTGCCCGAAGGTCTGCTAGCCGTCCTGAGGCAACCGCCAGACCGTGCAATCCTGCGTGCTGAGGGCCCGGCGGGAGCCGTCGGCATCGTCGCGGATCCAGACCAGGCCCACGCCCGGCGCCGTGCGGTCGACGCGCCCCCGGTACTGGACGGCGTTGTCCATGCGGGCTTCGACCGAATCGCCGCGGCGCAGATGGCCGAGATTACGGATCCGGGTGGGGGTGGAACTGACCAGAGGGGACTGACCGGGTGCGGAAGGTGTCATACGTGACCTCCTGTGTTGTAGCGGTAAAGGGCGTGCGATACCCAACGGATCGGCTGCGGGCTGATCCTGCTGTGGCAACGTTTTCGGGGACTGCTGGGACGGAACGCGCCGGATGCCGGCGCTGGTGAGCGCCAACAACAGGGACGGGGGAGGGAGGCAGCAGGGCGCGGAATTGAAGATTGTCCGCTGATCTCCTGCTCCAAACGGGCTGATCCCTCAGTAGTCCCAGTGCAGTCTCATATCAGGGAACGGCTGGAAAGCCTTGATTTATTCCGCCGGAGGGGAAATATCTCGGGTCCACCAAGCGCAGGCGCCGGAAACCCCCGCGCGCCTGCGTCCCGATCTTTGGCTGCCAGGCTCTCAGGTCCAGGGAGGCAATTGCTGCAACGACCACCTGTTGCCGTCCGGGTCGCTGAAGTAAACGAAGTTGCCCCAGGGCTGTACATCCACGTCGCTGGCGGCGACACCACGGCTGGTCAGTTCTGCCCGGGCCGCCGCGGCATCGGCAACGACCATCTGCAGGCCTTGCTGGGAGCCGGGAGCCATCTGCGTGATGCCGTCGCCGATGACAATGGAACAGGCGGAGCCGGGCGGCGTGAGCTGCACGAACCGCAGCCCCGGGCTCACCTGGTGGTCGTGGTCTGCGTTGAAGCCGACTTGCTCCACGTAGAACTGCTTGGCACGGTCCACGTCGGTAACGGGCACGGCAACGAGTTCGAGCTTCATCTCCATACCGGACACGCTAGCGCCGGCGGGGATACTGGGATAGGGGCCCATGGCCGATCTCAGGCCCTGTCCCTGGAGATGTCTACCGGGAGCCCGCGGCAGGTAGGGGCGGGCGCTGTGCGGCGGCGGAACTACGCCGCGGTTCGGGTTCCTTTCACACGGTGGCGACAGCAGCGGCGTCGGCCGTCTTCTTCCGGTAGATGGCCAGGAAGGATGAAATCCTGCGCACGGCCTCTTCAATGTCCTCCACCGACGGGAGGATCACGAAGCGGAAGTGGTCGGGCGAAGGCCAGTGGAAAGCTGTGCCGTGCGAGACCAGGATCTTTTCCTCTTCGAGCAGATCCAGCACGAATTTTTCGTCGTCCTCGAAGGGATAGACGGCTGGATCGAGCTTGGGGAACAGGTACATGGCCCCTGCGGCCGGGACACAACTGACGCCCGGAATCTGGTTGAGCAGCCGCCAGGCCAGGTCGCGCTGCTCGTGCAGGCGCCCCCCGGGCTTCACCAGGTCTGCGATGGACTGGTAGCCGCCCAGCGACGTCTGGATGGCGTGCTGCGCCGGCACGTTCGAGCACAGCCGCAGCGAGGCCAGCAGCTCCAGCGATTCGCGGTAGGCCGCGGTCTCCGCGCGCGGCCCGGTGATGGCCACCCAGCCAGCCCGGTAGCCGGGCATGCGGTAGGCCTTGGAGAGGCCGCTGAAGGTCAGCACCGGCAGGTCCGGCGCTACTGACGCCGTGTGGATGTGGACGGCGCCGTCGTAGGTGATCTTCTCGTAGATCTCATCCGAGAACAGCACCAGATTGTGCTTGCGGGCCAGCGCCGCGAACTGCTCCAGCACATGCCGGGGGTAGACGGCGCCGGTGGGATTGTTCGGATTGATCAGCACGATCGCCCGCGTCCGGCCGGTGATCTTGGCCTCGACATCGGCCATGTCCGGCCACCAGTGGTTGTCTTCGTCGCAGAGGTAGTGCACGGCCTTGCCGCCGGAGAGCGTGACGGAGGCGGTCCACAGCGGGTAATCGGGCGCAGGGATCAACACCTCGTCACCGTTTTCCAGGAACGCCTGCAGCGTCATGGAGATCAGCTCGGAGACACCGTTGCCGATGAAGATGTCCTCCACGCCGATCTGCATCAGGCCCTTCGTTTGGTAGTACTGCGAAATGGCCGTGCGGGCGGAGAAAATTCCCTTCGAATCGCTGTAGCCCTGGGCGCCGCGCAGGTGGTGGATCATGTCCACCACTATCGATTCCGGCGCTTCCAGCCCGAACGGCGCCGGATCCCCGAGGTTCATCCGCAGAATGCGGTGTCCTTCCGCTTCCATCTTCTTGGCCGCGTGCAAAATCGGGCCACGAAGTTCATAGCGGACGTTCTGGAGTTTGCTGGAATGTTGCATGGGGCGCATGCCCTATTTTTTCACAGAGTGAGCTGAACACTGATGTGGCCTGCGCCACGGCGGCTGGTCTGGCGCCCCGCGCGGGAACCCCCTACCGTGGTTACCCTCCCGCTGGGCATCGGCACGCGGTGCCCCTCAAGCGCTCTGGTAACCGGAAAACGGAGGAAATGCCATGGCTCTCACCCACATCAATCCGGCCGGCCTGTACCGCAGCCCGGCCTTTTCCCAGGGCGTGCTCGTGGACGGTCCCGGGCGGCTGCTCATTGTCGGCGGCCAAAACGGGGTCGATGCCGACGGCCAGCTGGTCAGCGACGATCTCCGCGGCCAAACGGTGCAGGCGATGCGCAACCTGTTGGCAGTGCTTAACGAGGTAGGGGCCGGTCCGCAGGATGTGGCGAAGTTGACCATCCACCTGGCAGCCGGACAGGACGCCAATGAGGGGTTCGCCGCAGCCGCCGGGATCTGGGGACCTGTTCCCACCGCGATCACCGTGGTGCAGGTTGGCTTTGCCCGGCCCGGTGTGCTGGTCGAGATCGACGCGCTCGCGCAGGTGCCGGAGCAGGCCTGACGTCGCCGCCGGCCGTGCACCTCGCCGTCCGCCGTTGACCGGCCGTACGCCCTCGTCGTCCGCCTCCATCCGCCGACCGTGCGCCGTCGCCGTCGCCGTCCGCCGCGCTGCGCTCGTCGTCCGCCTCCCGGTGCGCCGCCGTCGTCCGCCGCCTCAGTACGCCCCGCCGTCGTCCGCCTCCATCCGCCGACCGTGCGCCGTCGCCGTCCGCCGCCTCGGTACGCCGCCGTCGTCCGCCGCCTCGGTACGCCGACCGCGCGCCGCCTCCCGGTGCGCCGCCGTCGTCCGCCGCCTCGGTACGCCGACCGCGCGCCGCCTCCCGGTGCGCCGCCGTCGTCCGCCTCCCGGTGCGCCGCCGTCGGCAGCTTCGCCCAGGCGCGGCTTACTGTGGCCGAACCGGATGCTTGCTGACGATCGACACCCGGTTGAAAGCGTTCATCGCGACCGTGATCCAGCTGACCGCGGAGAACTCGTCGTCGGTCAGTTGCTCGCGTGCCGCGGAATAGGCGCGCTCCTGACTGTAGTGGTCCGGCAGTTCCGTGAGCGCCTCGGCCAGTGCCAAGGCGGCGCGTTCCTTGTCGGTGAAGACCTCCGTGTCCCGCCAGGACGGAAGCACGGAGAGCCGTTGAGCGGATTCGCCCTCGCCCAGGGCCAACCGGGTGTGCATGTTCAGGCAATAGGCGCAGCCGTTGATCTGCGAGATGCGCAGGTTGAGCAATTCCACCAGTTTGCGGTCCAGCCCGGCTGCCTCGGCCGCCTCCGCAACTTTGAGGGCCACCCCGTTCAACGCACGGTAGGCAGCCGGGGTCTGCTTGTCGATGTAAAACTTGGCCGGACGTTCAACGGTGCTCACTCAAGCCTCCTGATTGCTGGGGAATCTCCATTCTGACAGCACTGCCCGCGGCGCCCCGATGGGAGTAGCGTGTGCCGCATGGAATTCCCCCCATCCTTTACCGAACCGACCGACCGGCGCATCCGGGTGCGGCTGGGCGGCAGCCTGGTAGCGGACAGCACCCGCGCCAGACTGCTCATCCAGTACGGAGCCGGGGGCCTGCCGACGTACTACCTGCCGCGTGAGGACGTGGCGGAAGGGGTGCTCGCCAATCCGCGCACCGGCTCTGCCGGCCAGCGGCTGTGGGACGTGGCCATTGGCAACAAACGGGCCGACGCCGGGGCATGGGAGCACCCCGATCCATCTGGAGAGCTGGCAGCGCTGGCAGGGCACCTGACCTTCTCCTGGCGCCAGTTGGAATGGTACGAGGAAGACGAACGGGCGCTGGTGCATGCCCGTGATCCCTACAAGCGGGTAGACACGCTGCGCAGCTCGCGCCGGGTCCAGATCTACGTCGATGGCGAGAAGGTCGCCGACAGCATCCGGCCGCTGCTGCTCTTTGAAACCCATCTGCCGGTGCGCTACTACCTGCCGGCGGAGGACGTGCGGACGGATCTCCTGGAAGCCAGCGACGCGGTGACCAGCTGCCCGTACAAGGGCCAGGCCCGGTACTGGTCGGTCCGCATCGGCGAGAACGTTGTCCGTGACGTGGTGTGGAGCTACCCGGATCCCATCCCGGAAAATCCCAAGATCCGCGACCTCTTCTGTTTCTACAACGAGAAGGTGGACCTCGTGGTCGACGGCAAACCCCAGGAGAAACCCGACACGCCCTGGTCCTGATGCACCGCCCAGAGTTCAAGCTGCCATCGAGACCGGCCGATACTCGACGCGGGCACGTCGGGGAAGGCCGTTCTGGCATAGCTCGGCCGCTCTGGAAGTTTTAGGCCGCTCTGGGAGATTGGGCAGCCCCCGAAGGTGTTAGGCCGCGCCGGAAGGGTTAGGCTGCGCCGGAAGGGTTAGGCTGCCCGGAAGGTTAGTCCGCTCTGGCAGGTTAGGCCGCGCCGGAAGGGGTAGGCTGCCCGGAAGGTTAGGCCGCGCTGGCAGCTTAAGCCAGGTCAGGGGGTTGGGCCCTCGCCGCCCCGCTGTCCATGCCGTCCTGATTGCCTGAGCCGTGGTCGGCTTGCTTCTGCTGCTTATACCTTCTTCCTGCCGGAGAAGAAAAGACTTTTGCTCATAAAATCGACGCCAAACTGTTGCACAATCAGCATGCTTATGTTCTCTTGGGGGAGAAGCGGTTCTGGTCCCGCGCTTCCCCGATAGAGAGTGGGCCTCTGGTGCAGCACAACGACCAAGAAATTCGGATTTTGTTCCGCAAGGCGAGACGCGCCACGGGATCCTTGCGCGCGGCACTGGAAGAGGAACTTCTGCTGGGGAACCTGGGCATTGCGGAGGCCATCGCCCGCAACTATTCCGGCCCCGGCAGGGAGATCGACGACCTGCATCAGGTGGCACGGCTGGGACTGCTCAAGGCAGTGCGCGGTTTCAATCCCGACCATGGCGCGGACTTTCAGGCCTACGCCGTCCCGACGGTCCATGGCGAGCTGAAACGCTATCTTCGGGACAGTTCCTGGATGATCCGGCCTCCACGCCATCTTCAGGACCTGCGGACGGCGGCGATCAGGATGACGCCGGAACTTGCCCAGCGGCTGGGCCGCGAGCCCAGGCTGCAGGAACTTGCCCAGGCCCTCGCGGAATGCCCGGAGACGGTGGCGGAAGCCCTCAACTGCCACGGCAGCCTGCGGCCCGAATCGCTGGACGGAACTCCCGAGGGCCAGCATCTGGCCGAATCGCTCGCCGTGTTGGACGGGGGGACCGAACGGACTGAAGAACTGCTGGTGCTGAGGGGCGCCATCCGCGAGCTGGAGCCGCAGGAACGCCAGTTGCTCTTTTACCGGTACTTTCAGGAAGAGTCCCAGCGCCGCGTTGGAGAACGCATCGGCATGACCCAGATGCAGGTATCCCGCGCGCTGGCCAGGATCCTAATCAAGCTCCAGCGCCGGGTGCTGGGGGATCAGCCGGCGCCGGCCCGGCAGCGGATGCGAACGGCGTAGGCACCGGCAGTTGCTCAACGGCCGCCACAACGTCTTCCGGACCGATGGCCAGCAGTGCAGGGTCGGGGTCGGCAGAGAACGTCTCGCCCAGCCGCAGGCTCTCGTCGGTCAGGACACGATGGGGCCCGGGCGGTGGCCCCCAGACGCTGACCGGGGCGGGCCCGAAGATGACCACTGACGGCCGGGCATAGGCGGAGGCCAGGTGCGCAGCGCCGGTATCGGCGGAAATGACGACGGCGGCGTCGGCGATAACAGCTGCAAATTCCGCCAGGGGGAGTGTGCCGGCAACCACGGATTCCGGCCCCAGCCCCGCCAGTTCGGCGACGGCCTGTGCCCGTGGCCGCTCGGCCGGGCTTCCGGTGAACAGGACATGGTGTCCTTGGTCCGCCAGTTTCCGGGCGACGACGGCGAACCGCTCGGCCGGCCACAGACGGCTGCCGTAGGCCGCGCCGACGTGGAGCACCGCAGCTCCCGGCCAGGGGCTCTGGACGGCAGGTCTGTTCAGCCGGTAATCCAGTGGATCCGCCTCAATGCCGTGCCACTGCAGCATCCGGGCCCAGCGCTCGCGTTCGTGTACGCCCTCCGGCCACTGCGGACCGGGCCATCCGGGTGAGCGGTGGCCAATGCGGACCGCGGGCTGCAGGGCTTCCAGCCGGCCGCGGCTTTCGGGCCCGTTGCCGTGCAGGTTTACGGCGATCTCCACCCGGCCGGGCCTAAGCGCCAGCGGCACGTCAAGTCCATGCGTCGCCAGCAGGTCGTCGACCGCTCCGGTGAGTTCCAGCACCGGCTGCAACCAGGCTTGGGCAGCGTAGATGATCCGGTGTCCCGGATAGGCTGCGCGCAGCGCCCGCAGTGCCGGGACCGCGACGAGCAGATCGCCCAGCTTCAACGCCCGGAGCACCAGCAGCTCGGGCCGTTCGTCCCGTTCGAGTCCCTCAGGTTCTGCCACGGCGCCCTTCCTTCCCAGCCGGCTGTGCCCATCCTGCCAGATGAGCGCACCGTACGCCTCCGCCTGTCTTCCTTGGCCCCGGGGAAGCCCGCAACACAAAACTAGTAGCAACAGAAGTGTTTAGGTCGCAGCCGTGCTGGGAACAGTGCTGGTATGAGCACAACCGCCCAGTCCCCGCCGCGTGCCATCCTGTTTGACCGGGACGGCACGCTGGTCACGGACGTGCCCTACAACAGTGACCCCGGAAAGGTCCGCCCCGTAGCCGGCGCCCGCGCCGCGCTTGATGCGGTCCGTGCCGCAGGCCTGCCGTGCGGAGTGCTCACCAACCAGTCAGGCATCGGACGCGGGCTGTTGAACCGGCAACAGGTCGACGCCGTCAACACGCGGGTGGAAGAGCTGCTGGGACCGTTTGACGTGTGGGAGATCTGCCCGCACAACCCCGACGACGGCTGCCGCTGCCGGAAGCCGCAGCCCGGCATGATCCTTGCGGCCTGCCGCAGGCTGGGGCTGGACCCCTCGGAAGTGGCCTACATCGGGGACATCGGCGCCGATGTCGAGGCTGCGGCCGCAGCCGGGGCGACGGGGGTCATGGTGCCTACGCCGGTGACCCGGCGGGAAGAAGTCGACGCCGCCGCTCTGGTCGCCGAAGACCTCGCCGCCGCCGTGGCGCAGTTGCTGGCAGGCCGCCAGTGAACCGGGTGCTGGTGGCGCGGCTGGACAGCGCCGGCGACGTGTTGCTGGCGGGCCCGGCGGTACGGGCGGTCGCGGCCGGACAAGGCACCGGACCCCGGGAAGTCGCCGTGTTGTGCGGTCCGCAGGGAAAGGCCGCCGCAGAATTGCTGCCCGGCGTCGCCGAGGTTTTCAGCTGGGCCAGTCCTTGGATCGTGGATCCCGCCCCAGCGGCAACAGCGGAACATGTTGCCGCCCTGACGGACTGGGTGCGGGCTGCAGGCATCTCCGAGGCAGTGATCCTCACGTCCTTCCACCAATCACCGCTGCCGCTGGCGTTGCTGCTGCGGCTGGCCGGCGTCGAACGGATCACCGGCGCGTCAGTCGATTACGCCGGTTCCCTGCTGGACCGGCGGCTGCGCCCGGGCGAGGACTTCCCCGAGGACCAGCCGGAGGCCGAACGCGCGCTGCAGATCGCCGCCGCCGCCGGATACCGGCTGCCCCCCGACGACGACGGACGGCTGCAGGTGCGCGGCGTCCCCGATACCTCGGAGCTGACCGGCCCCGGGCCCTACATTGCCGTGCATCCCGGCGCTGCCGTGCCGGCGAGGGCCTGGCCGGATCTCCACCATGCCGCCGCCGTCGAACTGCTGATCGGTGCCGGGTACCGGGTGGTGGTCACGGGCGGTCCCCGGGAACAGGAACTGACGGCCACCGTCGCTGTCCCCGGCGCGCTGGATCTGGGGGGACAAACGGACCTGCGCAGCTTGGCGGGAGTGCTGGCCGGGGCCTCCGCCGTCGTGACCGGAAATACCGGACCGGCGCACCTGGCCGCCGCCGTGGGCACCCCGGTGGTGTCTCTCTTCGCACCGGTGGTTCCGGCGATCCGCTGGGCCCCCTACAAGGTTCCGGTGGAGGTGCTCGGGAACCAGGAGGCGCCCTGCAAGCTCAGCCGCGCCCGCGTCTGCCCCGTCCCGGGACACCCCTGCCTGGCAGATGTATCGCCTGATGAAGTGCTCGAGGCTGTCCAGCGGCTGACCCGGGACGTGACGTACCTGTCCGCCCGGAGAAAGACGAGGAACGCATGAGGATCCTGTTGTGGCATGTCCATGGCGGCTGGACCGACGCATTTGTGCGGGGCCGCCACGAATATCTGCTCCCTGCCACCGCCGACGGCGGACCGTGGGGGTTGGGCCGCGCCGGCCGGGACTGGCCGCCGTCGGTGCGCGACGTGGAGCCGGGCCGGCTGCAGGACGAAGAACCTGACGTTGTGGTGTTGCAGCGTCCGGAGGAGATCGCGGAATGCGAGCGCTTGCTCGGCCGACGGCCGGGCCGCGATATTCCGGCGGTGTTCCTGGAACACAACACGCCCAAGGGCGGCGTGCCCAACTCGCTTCACCCGTTGGCCGACCAGCAGGACATGACCATCGTGCATGTTACCCATTTCAACCAACTGTTCTGGGACTGCGGGACGGCCCGGACGGCGGTGATCGAGCACGGGATCATCGACCCCGGCAAGCTCTACACCGGCGAACTCGAACGCCAGGGCGTGGTGATCAATGAACCGGTCCGGCGCTGGCGCGTCACCGGAACCGACCTGTTGCCGGCCTTTGCGGAGGCAGGACCGCTGGAAGTCTTCGGCATGGGCACCGACCGGCTGGGCGCCGCCACCGGGCTCGGCGCGGATCAGCTGCACGTGCGCGGCGACCTGCCCGGCCCGCAGCTGCACGCCGAGCTGGCCCGTTGCCGCCTCTACCTGCACCCGCTGCGCTGGACGTCGCTGGGCCTGGCCCTGCTGGAAGCGATGCACTTGGGCATGCCGGTGGTGGCGCTGGCCACTACGGAGGCGGCCCGGGCCGTGCCACCGGAGGCAGGCGCCATCTCCACGGATGTTGACCAGCTGCGGCGCCAAGCGGCCCGCTTGCTGAAGGACCCGGACGAGGCAGCAGCCCGCGGGACCGTCGCCCGTAAGGCGGCGCTGCAGAACTACGGACTGCAGGCCTTCCTGGACAACTGGGACAGCCTGCTGGCTGAGACCACCATCCGCCCCGGACGATCCATTGCCGCCAACGAGAGGAGAAAGCCGTGAGGATATCGATGATTTCCGAACATGCCAGCCCGCTGGCCGCCCTGGGTGGTGTGGATGCCGGCGGCCAAAACGTGCATGTCGCGGCCCTCTCCGCCGCGCTGGCCCGGCGGGGACACCACGTGAGTGTCTACACCCGCCGGGATGATCCGCTGCTGCCGGTCCGCGTCACGATGCGACCGGGCGTGGAAGTCATCCACGTCAACGCCGGACCGCCCCGGCCCGTCGCCAAGGACGAGCTGCTGCCGTATATGGGCCGGCTGGCCGACGGGATCACCGCGGACTGGGCGGGCAACCCGCCGGATGTGGTGCACGCGCACTTCTGGATGTCCGGGGTGGCCGCCCTGGATGCCGCCCGCCGCCCGGGCACCAGACCGGTGCCGGTGCTGCAGACCTTCCACGCACTCGGCACTGTCAAACGGCGGCATCAGGGTTCCCAGGACACCAGTCCGGCCGAACGCCAATGGCTGGAACCGTCGGTTGGCCGCAGCATGGACCGGATCATCGCCACCTGCTCGGATGAAGTGTTCGAGTTGGTGGCCCTGGGCATCCCGCGCGGCAACATCTCCATTGCCCCCTGCGGCGTGGATTTGGGACTCTTCAAGGCCGACGGCGAAGCCGAGCCGCGGGGCCGCACCCACCGCCTTGTGACGCTGGGCCGGCTGGTCCCGCGCAAGGGCATTGACCTGGCCGTCCAGGCCCTGCGGCTGCTCAAGGACCAGGGCATGGACGACGTCGAACTGCTGGTGGTGGGCGGTGCGTCCGGTGCAGCCGGGCTCGCGGCCGATCCGGAAGCCCAACGGCTGCGCGGCCTCGCCCGCGGACTCGGCGTGGAGGATCAGTTGGTGCTGCGCGGCCAACTGCCGCGGGAAGAAATCCCGCCCGTGCTGCGCAGCGCCGACGTCGTCATCTGCGCGCCATGGTACGAACCGTTCGGCATCGTTCCGCTGGAAGCGATGGCCTGCGGCGTTCCGGTGGTCGCGGCCTCGGTCGGCGGGCTGATCGATACAGTGGTTGACCGCACAACGGGTCTGCACGTGCCTCCGCGCGATCCGGAAGCGGTCGCGGATGCGGTGGCCGAGTTGCTGGCCAATCCCGAGCTGCGCCGCGATCTTGGGCGGGCCGGACAGCAGCGCGTGCGGAACCGCTACTCGTGGGACCGGGTGGCCGCCGATACCGAAAAGGCCTACCACCTGGCCGTGAGCAGCGGCTCCAGGGCAGTCGCCGCCGGAGTCGGGCAGCTCGAAGGAGAAGCACTGTGAAACGGGCCGCCGGCATCGCCAAAGCAGCAGCACGGGCCACCGCACTGGCCGCGGCTGCCCCCGCCTCCGCCGCCCGCACCGACGTCTACGCGCGGCCGCCGCAACCCGGCCCCACGCTGGCGCCGGTACCGGAAGCCGATCCGCTCCACGCGCAGAGCGAAGCGGTGGACGCGGTTCTGGCGCACCTGCAGGCGGTGGCACCCGCCGTGGAGTCGTTGCGTGCCCAGGCCGGCCAACTGGCTGGCTGGGGAAGCGAGCTGGCCCGGAGGCTTCTGGGCGGAGGACGGCTGCTGGCGGCTGGCAACGGCGGCTCGGCAGCGGAAGCCCAGCACCTCACAGCGGAACTGGTGGGCCGCTTCGACGGCGAACGCCGCGCCTTCTCCGCCATCTCGCTGCACGCGGAGACCTCGGCTGTCACGGCAATTGCCAACGACTACGGATACGACCAGCTGTTTGCCCGGCAGGTGCTGGGCCATGGGCGGGCCGGCGACGTACTGCTGCTGTTGACCACCAGCGGCAAGAGCGGGAACCTGCTGCGTGCGGCCGAAGCTGCCCGCAGCATCGGCGTCACCTGCTGGGCGCTGACGGGCAGGGCACCGAATCCCCTGACGCAGCTCTGCGATGACTACGTAGCCGTGGACGCCCTGCCGGCCAATGTTCAGGAGGGCCACCTGATGGCACTGCATGCGCTCTGCCGGGCGTTCGACGCCGAGGTGGCGCGCCACGAAGACCGCGCAGCAGACCTCCCCGAAAACCCCGAAGTCATCGCCGGAAGCCTCCCCCAAGGCGGGCATGGGCAGGGAGGCCGGCCATGAAGATTGTGGTGGTGGGCGATGTACTCCTCGATGCGGATGTCGAGGGGGCGGCAACCAGACTGAGTCCGGACGGGCCCGTCCCGGTAGTCGACGCCGCGGAAACAACCTACCGTGCCGGGGGAGCCGGGCTGGTGGCCCGGATGCTGGCCCGCGACGGCCGGGACGTCCTTTTGGTCACGGCATTGTCCGACGACGGCGCCGCCTCCCGGCTGCTCCAGGCGCTGGACGGCATCCACGTGATTGCGGGACCTTCCGGAGCCCCGACGCCGGTAAAAACCCGCATCCGCGCCGACGGCCAGTCCGTGGTCCGGGTGGATGAAGGCTGCGCCGCCGCGCCGCCCATTCCGGTTCCCACACCGGCCATGCTCGAGGCGCTGGAAACGGCCGACGCCATTGTTGTTGCCGATTATGGGCGCGGCATGGCGGCTGTGCCCGAGCTTCGCGAAGCTTTGGCTGCGCTGGTGCACACGATCCCAGTGGTGTGGGACCCGCACCCGGCCGGACCTGCTCCGGTCGAGGGCGTCGCTGCTGCGACGCCCAACCTGCCGGAGGCCCTGCGGCTGGCCGAACCGGGCCACGGCGGAGAACAGCCAGGCCGCGGGGAGCAGCGGGGAGGGCACCAGAGAGGTGCCCGGGAAGCTGCGCTGGCCGCGGGAGAATTGCGCTCGCGCTGGAACAGCCGCGCCGTCGTCGTGACGCTGGGCGGGGATGGGGCCATGATCCAGACCGAAGGCGGGCTGCCGCAGGCTGTTCCCGCTCCGGCCATGGACCCGGCGGATACCTGTGGTGCGGGAGACCGGTTCGCCGCTTCGCTGGCGGTGGCGTTGGCCTCCGGGCAGCCGCTGGCCGCCGCGGTGGAGGACGCCGTGAGGCAGGCTGCGGCTTTCCTCGCTGCCGGGGGCGTGGCTTCGCTTCGCCGGGACAACGCTCCGGTACAGCTGCGCGGCCCCGGGGTGGACGCCATGTGTGTTGCCGCACACACCCGTGAAGCCGGCGGCACGGTAGTGGCCACCGGAGGCTGCTTCGACCTGCTGCACGCCGGCCATGCCAGGACCTTGGCGGCCGCGCGGAAGCTGGGGGACTGCTTGATCGTCTGCCTTAACTCGGACGATTCGGTCCGTGGCCTGAAAGGTGAAGAACGCCCGATCATGAATCAGGAGGACCGCACCGAACTGCTGCTGGCGCTGGAGTGCGTGGATGCTGTGCTGGTCTTCGACGAAGCCACCCCGGAAACCGCGTTGGAACGGCTGCGCCCGGACATTTGGGTCAAGGGCGGCGACTATACCGCCGACCAACTGCCCGAAGCGCGGCTGCTGCAGTCCTGGGGCGGCCAGACCGTCACCGTGCCCTACTACCCCGCCCGTTCCACCACCGGCCTGGCCGCCGCCCTGGCGAAAGTCGGCTGACGGGCCCCCCGGCGCCGCACCCGGGCATCCCGTCACCCCGGCCCATAAGCGCCCCCGCCAAGGAGCGCCAACCAACCCCGGACCGCCGGCCCCTGCAGGTCCCGACACGAACAACCATTCCTGAACCTGAGGAGGAAAAGATGAGCACTGCATTAACCAACCCTGGCCGTGTGCTGGTCACCGGCGGAGGATCCGGGCTCGGAGCTGCCGTCGTGGAGGCGGTCCTGGCGGCCGGCGGCACGCCCGTCGTGCTGGACCGTGATGTGAGCCGGGTAGGCCAGGCCAAGAGCATCGAGGTCGACGTCGCCGACAGGGCCGCCGTCGAAGCGGCCGTGCACCAGGCTGCCGGAACGCTCGACGGGCTGGACGCCGTCGTGACCGCTGCCGGCATTGACCGCTGCGGGCGCCTGGAAGACGTTCCCGCGCAGGAATGGGAGAAGGTCATCGGGGTCAACCTGATGGGCACGGTCTCGGTGGTGCGCGCGGCTCTGCCCCACCTGATGTCAACGCACGGGCGGGTGGTCACCGTTGCCTCGTCGCTGGGGATCAAAGCCGTCTCCGACGCCACCGCCTACTGCGCCTCGAAATTCGGTGTCATCGGTTTCAGCCGCGCGCTCGCCGCCGAAACCCGCGGTCGGATCGGCGTGACCACCATGATCCCGGCCGGCATGAAAACCCGGTTCTTCGATGACCGCACGGAGCAGTACAAGCCGCAGGACGACTCCCGGCTCAATGATCCGGAGCGGGTAGCCGAGGCCATACTTTTCGCCCTGTCACAGCCGAAGGGCTGCGAGGTGCGCGAGATGGTCATTTGCCACGAAGAAGAAGACTCGTGGCCCTAAGCTGGCGCAGATCCGCGTAGACGTCCTCTGCGCGGATCTGGTCCGTCAGGGAGAATTCATGGCTGCAGCGGTCGGCAGTCCAGCCCACCTGGGTCAGATCCGCTGAGCAGGCCGGGCAGCGCGTCATCCAGGACATGTGGGTCCGGTGCATGGTCCTGCCGAGCGCCCCGGCCATGATCATGTTCCCGGCCCAGTAAATGCCCACGGTTGGTGTGCCCACGGCCTGGGCCAGGTGACGCGGGCCGCTGTCGTTGCCCACCATCACGTCACTGGCGCGGAGCAACGCGGACAACTCGTCCAGCTCCAGCCGGCCGGCCACCGAGGTGATGCTGCCGCCGCCGGATCCGGCTGCCGCGCGGGCCAGTCCCACGACCTCGTCGGCCAGCGCCTCGTCGGATTGGTCGCCGACCACCAGAACCTGGCACCCGTCGTCGGCCGCCCATGCCGCCACGTGCGCAAAGTGCGACGCCGGCCACCGCCGCCGCTGGTCCGTGGCACCGGGGTGGATGGTCACCAGGGAGGGTCTGCCGTCGTCGAGCAGTGTCGCTACCAATGCCTC
Source organism: Arthrobacter sp. Dra40 (assembly GCF_059091905.1). NCBI lineage: Bacteria > Bacillati > Actinomycetota > Actinomycetes > Micrococcales > Micrococcaceae > Arthrobacter > Arthrobacter sp. Dra40. The sequence goes on along the minus strand of NZ_JBNHHB010000025.1, from coordinate 27,970 downwards.
TTCGTCGGTCAGCGGCTCCAGTTCCGGCTGCAGCGCGGCCGGGGCGGCGCCGGCCAAACCCACCACCTCCAGCGCGCGCAACACCTCGTGCTGGTAGTAGAGATACGGGATGGACCGCTCAAGCGCCGCCGCGTCATCGGTCCGCGTACCCACGGTATGCCGCGCGCTGAGTTCCAGCAGGAACGGGTTCGAGTTCCGCCCGCCGCCGTGCAGTTGCACCGCCAGGTCGAACTGCTCCTGACGCATCCGCTGCTGGAACTCCTCGATGGCCTTCGGGTCCTCCGGGCCGGGGCGGACGCCGTACGCGAACGGCAGGGGTTCCACCCGATGCACCGGGCTCGGCCGGCCGCGGAACAGGGCGGCGTGGGCCTCTGTGCCCAGAAGCGTCAGGCTGGCGTCCGGATATGCGGCGGCCAGCGATTCGAGCGCCGGTACCGAAAACAGCACGTCGCCGAGTCCGCCGCCGCGCAGCACCGCAATTTTCCGGACTGCCTCGAAGGGTTCCAGCACCGGGCCGATGCCCCGGCCATGCCTGGCCTCGGTACTCAACCGCTGGTCGCCGAACGCGGCACCACCTGTGAGGGAACCTGCCATCTCTGCCGGGGAATCAGCCATCTCCACCTCCTGAATCAACGTCCATGGCTGACCACATCCACGCGGCACTCGGATTTCGTTTCCACGGCAGCCCCCATGGGACTCGTCGAGCCCCTCGTGAGCTTCACCTTAAGGTGCTTTCGAGCCGCTGGCCAGAGGCCGGATGGGGCCTGAAGCCGCAATGTGCCCGCGCAGAAACAGCCTGCTCACCGGAGTGTCTGAAACCCCTCGCGGAAGGGTAGGAGACCAGTACCACGCATGGTTGCCGGTGCCGGCGTGCCCATGCCGGGCGCTGCGCAGCCGCTGCGTGAACGTGGACTTAAGCCAGACATTGACGGGCCGGCCTCCGCCCCGCCTCGGATGGAAGGAGCGTTATGACCACCTATTCCGATACCGCCCGGGACCTCGCGTCGCTGGAGGTGCACGACCCGCGGGATGGCAGCCTGGTGGGCGTGCTGGAGGAAGCAGGCCCTGACGAGGTGCGAAACGCCGTTGCTGCCGCCAAGGCGGCCCAACCAGGCTGGGCCGCCACTGACGCTGCAGTCCGCGGGGAACTGTTGGAAGCCGCGGCGGCAGCTCTGCAGGAGCACTCCAGTGAGCTCGCTGCGATGAACGCGCGCGAGACCGGCCGGCCGGAACACGAAGCCCTGGAAAGCGTGATGGCTGGGGCCGGTACCTTGCGGCAGTACGCCCAGCTGGGTCCGGTGCACCGCGGCCGCAGCCTGCGCGGCGGGTCGCTGGCCGCCGACTACACCGTCATCGAACCGCGCGGCGTCGCGGTGGTGCTGACGCCGTGGAACGATCCCGTGGCAGTGGCGGCCGGGCTGCTGGGTGCAGCCCTTGCCACGGGCAATACCGTCCTGCACAAACCCAGCGAACGCTGCCCGCATGTGGGCGCGCTGCTCGGCCGCATTCTCTCGGAGGTGCTGCCCGAGCAGGTCCTTGTTACGCTCACCGGCGGACCAGCCGTTGGAGCAGCGCTGGCCGGCCATCCGGATGTCGACGTCGTCGCGCATGTCGGATCAAGTCTTACCGGTGCCCGGATTGCCCGGGCCGCGGCGCTCACGGGGGCCCACGTCATCCGGGAGAACGGCGGCAATGATCCGCTGATCGTTGATGACGGTGTGGACCCAGTGTGGGCGGCGGAACAGGCGGCGGTCGGCGCGTTTACCAACAGCGGGCAGATCTGCACCTCGGTGGAGCGCATCTACGTGCACCGCGCCGTCGCCGCCCGCTTCAGCGAAGCGCTCACCGCCGAAGCCCGCAAGCGCAACGAGGCTGCCCTGATGGCCCCGTTGGTGGACCGAAGGCTCCGGGACAGCGTGCACGCCCACGTGGTCGAGGCGCTGTCGCTCGGTGCGAGGGCTGCCGAGGGCGGTTCCGTGCCCGAGGGGCCGGGCGCGCACTATCCGGCCACTGTCCTGCTCGATTGCGAGGACCGGATGGCCGTGATGCAGGAGGAGACCTTCGGCCCGGTAGCACCGGTCCGGGTGGTCGACAGCTTTGATGAGGGTCTGACTTTGGCGGCCGAGGGCCGGTATGGTTTGGCCGCTACTGTCCTGACCGCCGACATGGAGCATGCGCACCGGGCCGTGGCGGCGCTCCAGGTGGGCACGGTCAAGATCAATGCGGTCTTCGGCGGCGCCCCGGGCGGTTCAGCCCAGCCCCGCCGGGACAGCGGCGACGGTTTCGGGTATGGCCCTGAGCTGCTGGACGAATTCAGCGCCGTGAAGGTAGTCCACGTCGGTCTGCCCGGCGGAGCACGGGCATGACCACGCCCCTGTCCGACGTGTCCGGGCTGGCGGGTTGGCTGCCGTCCCGGCTGGCCGAGGCTGCACCCCGGGTGACAGTGGTGGGCGACGTGATGCTGGACGGCTGGTTCAGCGGGCGGATCGAACGGTTCTGCCGGGAAGCCCCGGCACCGGTGGTGGACCTGACCAAGCGGGAGTACGCCCCGGGCGGCGCGGCCAACACGGCCATGAACCTCGCGGCCCTCGGCGCACGGGTACGGATGGTCGGATTGATCGGCGCGGACGACGCCGGACGTCGCCTGAGTGCCCTGCTGCTGGGGGCAGGGGTGGACATCTCGGGACTGATGGAACACGAAGACGTCCTGACGACCACCAAGTACCGCATCATTGGCGGCGACCAGATCATGCTGCGGCTGGACGAGAGCACGGACCGGGTATCGGAAGCGGCGCAGGCGCGGCTGGCCGCAGCCGTTCCGAATGCGCTGGCCGGCAGCGCCGCCGTGATGGTGTGTGATTACGGTTCCGGCGCCTTAGGCGATGCCTTGCGCACGGTGCTGGCCCAACACCGCGATGGCCGGCTGCTGGTAGTTGACGCCCACGATCCGCGGCCCTGGTCGGTCATCGCACCGGACCTCGTGACCCCGAATGCGGCAGAAGCGGCAGCACTGCTTGGCGTGGCGCTGGACCCGGAGACGGATCGTGCCGCCGCCGTGGCCGACCATGCGGATGAGCTGCTGGAGGCAACCGGAGCCGGCGCCGCCGTCGTCACGTTGGATAAGGACGGTTCCATCCTGCTGATGCACGACGGCGGACCCCACCGCACGTGGGCAAGTCCCGTCACCGAGAAACAGGCTTCGGGCGCCGGCGACACGTACGTGGCATGCCTGACCCTGGCCCGGGTTGCGGGTCTGCCGCTGAGCACCAGCCTGGACCTGGCCCAAGCCGCCGCGGATGTAGTGGTCCGCCGGCGCGGCACCTCGGTCTGCGGCACTGCTGACCTCGCCGCACACCTGGGCAGTTTCTCCGATGCTGCACTGGACGAGGCAGCGCTCGGGCAGACGATCGCAGCCGAACGGGCTGCGGGCCGGCGCATTGTGCTGACCAACGGGTGTTTCGACGTGCTGCACCGCGGGCACACCCGCTACCTGACCCAGGCCAAGCAGCTGGGCGACGTGCTGGTGGTGGCGCTGAACAGCGACGCCTCCGCGCGGCGGCTGAAGGGGCCGGACCGGCCGATCAACCCGGTCGCCGACCGGGCCGGCATCATCGCCGCGCTCAGCTGCGTCGACTACGTGACGGTCTTCGAGACGGATACGCCCATCCCGCTCATCGAAGCGATCCGCCCGGACATCTATGCCAAGGGCGGGGACTACTCGCCGGAAATGCTCGAGGAGACCACGGTGGTGGAAGCCTGCGGCGGCGAGGTCTGCATTTTGGACTACGTGGCCGACCACTCCACGACGGCGGTCGTCCGCCGCATCCGCGGTTCGGCGCCGGCGGCAGGAACCGGCGCGGCCCCGGCGTCGGGCGGCGGCCCGAAGCCGTCCGGAGCAACCCTGGGGCAGGGCACTGCAACAGGTTCGGCGCATCCTGCAGGAGCCGGGCCGGTGCCCGCAACGGGAATCGATTCGACGCCGGCACCGGGAGCCGGTTCGGCATGAGCCGCAGGACTGCGGGCAGCTGGGCCCTGACACCGCAGGAAACAGGGCCTGAGCTGGACGTGTTGGTGCCCAGCTACGGCCGGGAGGCGGAGCTGGCGGTCACGCTCTCCGGCTTGGCGGCCCAGGACGGCCCGGCGTTCTCAGTCATTATCAGCGACCAGACCGACGGCGCCCCGGTCTGGGAGCACCCGGCCGTGGCCGCCATGACCAGGGTGCTGGAAGCCCAGGGGCGGCCCGTGCGGCTGGAACGGCACCTGCCCCGACGCGGACTGGCCGAGCAGCGCGACTTCCTTCTCCAGCTGGCTACCGCTGAACTGGTGCTCTTCCTGGACAACGATGTGTGGCTGGAACCGGGCATGCTGGCCAGGATGACCGCGGCAATCCGGGAGGAAGGGTGCGGGTTCATCGGCGCGGCGGTGCAGGGCATGTCCTTTTTGGAAGACGTGCGCCCGGGGGAGCAAGAACCGTTCGAGCTATGGGACGGCCCGGTGCGCCCTGAGCGTATCCGCCGGGCGGACGACGGGTTTGATCGCTGGCGGCTGCACAATGCGGCCAACCTGACCCATATTGCGGCAGAGTTGGAGATTCCCGACGCCGGCTGGCGGCTGTACAAGATCGCCTGGGTGGGCGGCTGCGTCTTGTATCGGAGAAACGCGCTGCTGGATTGCGGGGGCTTCGGGTTCTGGCAGGAGCTGCCAGCCGCCCACGCCGGCGAAGATGTGGTGGCGCAACTGAAAGTCATGGAACGCTTCGGCGGCGCCGGCATCCTGCCCTCCGGCGCGGTGCATCTGGAATCGCCCACCACTGTCACCGACCGCTCCACCGAAGCCTTGGACGTGGTTTTGAGGGATTAGCCGCCGGGGCCAGAACGGTGGTACTACTCGACGTTCTGCCAGCCGCCGCAGCGACTACTCGACGTCCTGCCAGCCGCCGCCGACCGTGTAGCTGGCCACCAGAGTGCCTGATCCCGGCTGCAAGGAGTCGTCCTGATCGTTGAAAAGTTCCGCCCGGTCGGCCTTGCTGTTCGACAGGATGGACTCCGCGGCCTCCTTGGCTTCGACCAGCGAGGCTCCGTACACCTCGGTGCGCGCCGGCAGCTTGTCGGTACGGACCACTTCCACGTCCTCTTCGATTTCGCTTAGCGGAACGGTGTAGCCGCGGTGCTCTTCGCTGACAGGAAACTCGAAGTCTCCCTGTTCCGCATCGGCCGGGATGACGTATTCGAGGTAGTAGGACACGTAGGTGCTCCTTTCAGCGCTGGTCAGCCGCCAGCTCGTCGCGAGCGGCTGCCAATTCGTCGTACGCGATGACCCAGGCCCGGCCCTTGGCGGAAAGCGCGGCATTGCCGGCGGCGTCCTGTTGCGCGATTTCCTTGCGGTACTCGGCGGCCGCCATGCGTTCGGTGTCGGTGGCCAGTTGCACTGCCTGTTCAAGATCGGCTCTGTCCATGCCCCTACCCTGTCACAGCGAATAACCAGTGCATAGTAGGTCCCCTGTGCTGAGCGCAGCGTCAAAACTCGAGCGCAGCGGCAAAAGGGGGAGCCAGGAGCCCGGGACGCCTTGCCGGGGGCGGCTCTCCTTGATTTCGACGACGGTGCTGCAGGAGGGTGAGCCGACCCATGATCCCGTTCTTGCCGGAGTAGACCAGTGGCAGCCCCGGCCTGACGAAGGTTGTGAACCATCATGACTCGGGGGAGCGCTGCACCGGCTGACAGGCAGGACCAGCGCCCAGACCGGCGGAAACCCGACACCGTCGCGTCGGGTTAGGCCGTTCTGGCATGTATCGGCCGCTCTGGACGATTCCGGCCGCTGTCGATGTCGCGAAGGGCCCGGCCGGTGTGGGGTGGGGACGTGGTGCCCGGCCGCGGGAGGCGACGATCCATGGCTGACGGGCAGGACCAGCGCCCAGACCGGCGCAAACCCGACACCGGCGCGTCGGGTGAGGCCGTTCTGGCATGTATCGGCCGCTCTGGACGATTCCGGCCGCTGTCGATGTCGCGAAGGGCCCGGCCGGTGCGGGGTGGGGAGGTGGTGCCCGGCCGGTGCGGGGTGGGGCCGCTGCCGATGTCGCACCGGCGTCCAGGAGCACGGCGACGGTTATGCACAGGCCGCCCGGTCCATATCACCCCGGATATCGCGGGGTGCATTAGGCGGGCACCGCCGTCGTCGTTAGACTGACTGATGCGTAAGGGAGTATCCCCATGCGCTGCAGCCGTCAACACGTAGGGCACCGATGCCCGGCCGGCTGCAGCGACCGGCCTGGCCGGAGGAGAGACTTGCGGGCTCACCGCTACCCGCTTACGAAAGGGAATTCATGAGTGTTCCTCCCCTGATCTGGGGCATCACGATCGTCGTCATCCTGGCGCTGCTCGCCTTCGATTACTTCTTCCACATCCGCAAGGCGCACGTGCCCTCGCTGAAGGAAGCAGCCATCTGGTCCGCCCTGTATGTGGGCATCGCCATCGTCTTCGGCATTCTGGTTTTGGTCTTCGGCGGCGTGGAGATGGGCTCCGAATACTTCGCCGGCTACATCACGGAGAAGGCGCTCTCGGTAGACAACCTGTTTGTTTTCCTCATCATCATCGCCAGCTTCGCCGTTCCCCGCGAAGACCAGCAGAAGGTGCTGCTGTTCGGCATCGTCTTCTCGCTGATTGCGCGCACCGCGTTCATCTTCCTCGGCGCCGCCCTGATCAACTCCTTCGCCTGGGTGTTCTACGCTTTCGGCCTGATCCTGATCATCACGGCCGGCAATCTGCTCAAGCCCAGCCACGGCGGCGATGAGGCGGACAACTTCATCATCCGGTTGGCCCGGCGCTTCTTCCACACCACCGATTATTACGACGGCGACAAACTGTTCACCATCCAGAACGGCAAACGCGCCCTGACGCCCATGCTGCTGGTCATGGTGGCGATCGGCGGCACCGACATCCTGTTCGCGCTGGACTCCATTCCCGCGATCTTCGGCCTGACGCAGAACGTGTACATCGTCTTCACTGCCACCGCGTTCTCGCTGATGGGCCTGCGGCAACTGTACTTCCTGATTGACGGCCTCCTGGACCGGCTGATCTACCTGTCCTACGGTCTGGCGGCGATCCTCGCGTTCATCGGCGTGAAGCTGATCCTGCATGCGCTGCACGAGAACAACCTGCCGTTCGTCAATGACGGACAGCCGGTTCCGGTCGTTGAGATCAGCACCGGGGTCTCGCTCACGGTCATCATCGGTGTCCTGATCATGACCGTTGTTGCCTCGCTGATGAGCAAGGCCGGCAAGGCCCAGAACGCCATCAACAACGCACGCCGGCACGCGGTCAGCTACATGGACCTCTCCTACACGGCCGATCCGGCAGAACGTGAACGCGTCTACAACCTGCTGGTGGAAGAAGAACGCCAGATCGTGCAGATGGATCCGAAGTACCGCAACAAGGCCAAAGACGTGGACAAGATCCGCGAACAAGTGGCCGAAGCCCACCGCCAGCACGCGGAATACCAAAGGGGCTAGGGCACACCGCAGGCCAGCTGCCAGGAGACATCACGGCCGGTAGGTGCGGTCCCGGCGGACGGTCCGTCAACCTGCCGATGACGGTTACACCGCACTCCGGCGGCCCAGGAGCGAGGGCGCCGGACCGGCCGGGGAATGATTTCCCGGGCCGGTCCGGATAAGTTCTGCTGCCTCTTCAAGGGCAAATCCTGCGGTGCTACGGTGAGGGCTACTGATCAAGAAAACCCGCATCTCCAACCGCCCGGGAAGGTGATCACGATGACCGAGCAGGTCAACACGTCCCATGCAGCGAACAAGAAGTACGCCGAGCTGTACAAGAAGCCTGGGCCTTGGATCACCGTCTACGTCGACGCCAGCACGGGCACCGTGGAGACACTGCGGGCCGGGGATGTACTTCCGGACAAGCTGAGTGACTCGCTCGAAAAACAGGGCGCCTCGAAAGCGGACATCCAGGCTGTGATCGACGCCGTTTCCCCCGCCACCGGTGTTCCCTCTCCGGTCAGCCGCTACGTGGTGGTCCGTGGCGGTGAGGTTGAAATCAACGAGGTGCTCCCGGGGGAGATGGCCGGCCCGGAAGTTGTGCAGGCCGGCCCGATTCCGGACCTGGTGCCCCTGTTCAAGGCGCGCGGCGACGACTTCCCCTATGTCGTGGCGGAGGTGGGACGCGACGGTGGCGAAGTACACCTTCACTACGCTCGACGCAACGGAGTGGCCGAAACGAAGACGGTGGAGGGCGAGCGGGAAAACCTCACCAAAGTCCCTGGCGGGGGGTGGTCCCAGGGCCGCTACCAGCACCGCACCGAGGAAATTTGGCGCAAGAATGCCGATGAGATCGCTGGCGAAATCGACCGCGTGGTGCAGGCCAGCAAAGCGCGGCTGCTGATTGTCGCCGGGGACATCCGGGCCCGGGAGTTGGTGGTCGAGCAGCTGTCCGAAGCCAGCCGCGCGATCGAATCCACCATCGAGTCCCATACTCGCACCGGTGGCGCGGACAAGGACGCGCTTCGTGCCGAAATCGCCGCGCGCGTGGCCCACGTGTGGACCGAACAGCGCAAAGCCATTCTGGACCGGCTGGCCAACCAGACCGGCCAGGCCCATCCCGAGTGGACCGTGGGGTTGGGCGAGTGCATCCGCGCACTGCAGCAGGCGCAGGTCGGCACCCTGATCATGAACGACGGCGCTATCGCCGACCATCACGTGCATGCCCTGACCGCCGAACCGTGGATTGCCACAGCGGGTGAGCAAGCGGTGGGCGGCGAACTGCTGGCCAAGGTTCCGGCCCCGGCGGCGTTGGTGCGCGCCGCGGCGCTGACCGACGCCCGGGTGGCCATGGTCCCCGAAGGTGCGCTTCCCGGAGGAAAGAGCATCGCGGCCCTGCTCCGCTGGCCCACCGGACCGGATGTGCCACGGGGCTAGGACCCGTCGCGGCGCGGGGCTGGACGGCGTCCTCCCGCGGGCAGGTTCTAGTCAGCCAGGTGGGGAGCCTACAGCGCCGTGGCGCTGAATCCGCCCAGGGCCAGCGCCACCGGCACCGCGGCAGAGGCAGCCCCGGCGTGCGGCCGGCAGGCAGACGGATACGGCAGCGGAGGCCGGACCTCCATGGCAGACTGCCCGCTGAAGAGTTCCGGCAGCCGGTAGTCGAATCCCTCTGCCGCGTCCAGCAGTCCTGCCGCCAACTGGGCTGCCTCATCCTGGAAGCCGGTGCGCAGCAGCCCCATCACGATCCATGCCGTGTCCTGCGACCAGACCGCCCCGGCACGGCGCCTGGTGGGCCAGTACCCGGGATTGGCAGTGGACAGGCTGCGAATGCCGTAGCCGGAGAACAAGGTGCGGTCCATCAACCGCGCAGCCACGGTCCGGGTCTCCTCGGGGTTCAGCAGTCCGGTGCCCAGCAGATGTCCCATGCCGGACCCGACGCCGTCCACCGCCTGTTTTTGGTCATCGAGCGCCATCGCCGGATACGGGCCGGCGTCGTCGGAGCACCAGAAGCGGCTGCGGAAATTCTCCGACAGCCCGGACGCGTAGTCACGCCACTCCCCGCCGGAATCCGTTTCCCCGAAGTAATCCAGCAAGACCGCCGCGGCCCGGGCTGCCTCGTAGGCGTAGGCCTGCAGTTCCGCGGGCGCCACGGTACCGGCTGCTGTGCCGCCGTCCAGATAGCGGTAGGCACCGCGGGTATCACCGGACCCCTGGTGCGCCGGACCCTGAAGGGGCCCAACCGGCGTCTCCAGGAAGCCGTCACCGTCGAGGTCGGCTTCGTGGCGCAGCCAGTCCAGTGCGGCCTCCAAGGCGGGCAGCAGGTCCCGGACGGCATCCTCCGGCATCCCGGAGTGCCACGCGTCATGCAGCAGCACGATCCACAGCAGCGTGGCGTCCGGTGAACCGTACAAAACAGCGGGAAGCTGCCGGACCACGGCGTCCGACGGCATCGAGAGCCGGCGCTGCCGCACTTCCTGGACCATAAGGCCGGGAAGCTCGCCGGTTTCTTCCGACTCGGCCGTGCCCTGCCACCCCGCGACCGCCCGCAGCGTCCCCTCCGCAACCCCCAAGTCGACCGGCAACAGCAAACGTGCGGCGACCAGCGCTTCCCTGCCGTACAGGGTCAGGAACCAGGGTGCACCCGCCGCCAGGAAGACGTCGCCCGGAGTTTCCCGGCCGGCCATGCGCAGGCTGTTGAGGTCGGTCATGGAGCGGCTCATCAGCCGCTGCAGCCGGGGATCGCCCGCTAACGAGGCCGTGCGCAGCGGGGGCGCAGCCGCGGCAGTCAGCGGAGCCCCGGCGTCGTCCACTTCAAGACCCCAGGAAAGGACGACGACGGCGCCCGGCTTGAGCACCTCGGTCCACTCCAACCGGACCAGGCTGCCGTCAAAGCTGGTCCGGGCTCCTTCGGCCGTCAGCGCGGCGCGGGTGTTGTCCCGCCAGCTCCACGATGCCTGGCCCGGCGCCACCGAACCGGCCTCGCCGGCAGCCCCCGCCCGCACCTGCTCCAGCGGAATGGCGTCGGCCACCACATCGACCTGCACCTGGAGTTCCAGCTCCCCCTCAAGGGCAGAGGTGAACGTGAGCGTCTCGGTCAGCCGGCCGCCTTCCACCGCCCGCGAGCGGTTCACGGTGACCACGGGATCGGTGTCGTCCGTTGCGGTCCGAATGAAGGAGAGGAAATCCGCGCGTCCGGCGGAGCGCGACTGCGTGGAAATCCATTCCGGCTCCTGACCGTTCACCGTCAACAGGCAGCGGGCCAGCACCCGGTCATCCCCGCAGTAGGCACCTTGGGCGCCGGTACCCCGGATCTGGCCGTGGGGCTCGCTCCACACCTGGACGGGCGCTGCAAAAACTCCCGTGAGGTCGTGCAGATACGGCTGGCGGTAGAGCATGGACTCATCTTGGCAGGATCGGCAGCCGCAGAACAGTCTGACGCCGGCGGGCCAATCACCCGCGCCGGCCGGCATGCAAGCCCGCCGGCAGTCAGGCCAGCGGCCAGCAATCCGGAGGGATTCAGGTTCCGGTGCTCGACACGGCGGCGTCCCGTCCGCCAGATGCTGTGCCAGGGGTCCAGGAAAGGTTGAACCGGACCCCGGTTTCCGTCTCCTCAATGACCAAACGCAGATCTTCGCCGTAGAGCTCCGCTTGCGATGCGGACCCGTCTTCGCACTGCTGCAGCAGGTCAGCCACGGCGGTCGCCATCGCCCGGCCCCAGTCGTGAGGGTTCTTGCTGTTGGCGGTTGCGGTGGCGGTGTAGGTGGCGTTCATCCTGCGCACGTCCTGACTGCACGTTTAGAACCTGCCGCACGACGCTGTGCCGCAGGTCTCACCAGAGTAGCCATCGCCGTGACCGTGATCTACCTTTTCGCGTACATTACTCATATGTGACGCCAGTCATAGTCCGGCAGGAGGTCGTCATCATGGGCAGCGGGGCGGAGCAGGCGGAACGCGATGAGGTGGTCCGGAGGCTGCGGGAGGAAATCCTGGCCGGCCGTCTTGAACCCGGCTCCCCGGTAACCGTTGCCGGCTTGGCGGGACACCTGGGCATCGAAGACGCACTGGTGCGCGGAGCCGTGACTGTGCTTGCGGAGGAAGGCCTGATTGAGGCAGCCGGACACGAACACCGCATCGCGAATCCCGGCCGGCTGCAGGCCGTCCAACTTCTGGACGTGATGGGCGTGGTGCTGGTCGCGTTGTTCGAACGGGCCGCGCCCCGGTTGACCCCGGCCGAGATCGATTCCATGGCTGCGCTGGCAGACGAGCTGCGGACAGCCATCCAGCGGGAGGACATGCTGGCCTCGCACCGCATCATGGGCAGCCTGGTGGACATCATTTTGCAGGCAGCGGACCACCAGGAACTGCGGGCTGTGAATACCCATGTGCTGGACCGCTCGCTGGCACGGCTGCACCTCTTCCAACACGCCGAGGCCTATCCCATCTGGGTCGATGGCTGGCGGGAAACCGTTCAGTATCTCCAGCGCGGCCAGCATGAGGCGGCGGTGGAGAGGCTGCGGCGGACTTTCTGGATCCTCGCTGAGGAACTGGCTCCGGAGAATTCCTAGCCTGCCTCCCGGGCAGGCGGGCCGGGACGGGATAAGGTGAATCCCGGCCGGTGCGACCCCGGCCGCCCACCCGGCCGTTCGACCCATGGACCACGCTTGACCTCGCCCGCGCAACAGACTGCCGATACCCGCCCGAACCCTGATTCCACCTCTGGCCCACATTCCACCCCCCGGCGGACCGCCCCGTTTGCCGGCCGGTTGACGGTCCTCTCCGGCATCCTGCTGCTTGCGCTCAGCTTGCGGCTGGCCGTCTCCGGCGTGTCACCCGTTCTGGCTGACATTGCCGCAGAGCTGCCCTTCGGCACCGCTTCCACCGGCGTGCTGGGCATGTTGCCCACCGCAGCCTTCGCTGCTGCCGGTTTCGCGGTTCCGGTGCTGCTGCGGTGGCTTGGACTGGAAGCCCTGTTGCTGGTGGCAATCGCCATGGCCGCGTTCGGACAACTAGGCCGCGCAATGGCCACCGATGTGCCGTCGTTCCTGGTCCTCTCCGGCCTGACCATGGCCGGTTACGGCATCGGCAACATTCTGCTGCCGCCACTGGTGAAGCGCTATTTTCCAGACCGGATGGGCATCGTCACGGCGCTTTACGTGACATTGCTGGCGGTCAGCACGGCGTTCAGCCCGCTGCTGGCGGTGCCGCTGGAGCAGGCTGCCGGCTGGCGTTTCTCGATCGGAATCTGGGCGTCGGTGAGTGTTGCGGCACTGGTGCCGTGGCTGATGACCGTTTGGACCGAGCGCACACGCCGCCGGACCGCGCACATGGTGCTGCAGCCCTACCGGCCCGGCGGGCTGGAAATCCCCCCGCCGGAGGAGCGGTATCAAGCACCGCCAGTTGCCGAATCGCACGGTAACGGAGCGGGAACCGCAGCCGGTTCCGGCAGCACGACGGCGGTGCGCCTCTGGCGCTCGCCCGTCGCCTGGGGGGTGGCGCTGGTCTTCGCCGGAACCTCGTCAAATACCTTCGCCATGTTTACGTGGCTGCCGCCCCTGCTGGTGGACAGCGGAATGCTGGCGCCGATGGCGGGCACCATGTTGGCCTATTACGCAATCCTGGGTTTGCCGACCAGCTTGCTGGTGCCGCTGATCGCCGCGCGGCTGCGCAATCCGCTGGGGTTGGGCCTGCTGTTCATCGGCTTCTACGCGGCCGGATACGCCGGGCTGCTGCTGTCGCCCTCCTTCGGCACGTGGCTGTGGATCACTTTGGCCGGGCTGGGCCAGGGCACCTATGCCATGGCACTGCTGCTGGTGAACCTCCGGACCCGCACCACTGCCGGCGCCGGAGCACTCTCCGGATTCGCACAAGGCATCGGCTACACCGTTGCCTGCGCCGGTCCGCTGGCCTTCGGGCTGCTGCGCGATGCCAGCGGCGGCTGGGGGGCTTCCTTCGGCCTGCTGGCTGCGGCCTTGCTGGTCCTGGCCGTGGGCCTGGTCATTGTGGGGCGGCCACGGTACTTGGAGGATCCGGCCCGCGGCGAGTGACGCCCGCTGGCGGATTGCCCGTGGTTGGATGGGACGATGCCGACCAGTCATGGCCCCGCGTCTCCGCCCAAGCTGAAAACGGGGGATCAGATCGCAATCTTGTCTCCGTCGTTTGCAGCTCCCGGGTTGGCGCCTGATGTTCACGAGCAGGCAATGCGTCGTCTCGTCGCCGAAACGGGGCTGGTCCCGGTGGAATACCCGACCACCCGAAAGCTGGGTGCTTCGGCCGCTGAGCGTGCGGCGGATTTCCATGCCGCGTTAGTGGACCCGGCCATCCGGGCCATCGTCGCGACGATCGGCGGTGACGACCAGATCTCCGTCATCCCTCACCTGCGCGCGGATCTCGCCGCCGCGCACCCGAAAATCTTCATGGGCTACAGCGACAACACGAACCTTTTGAACTGGTTGTGGTCACTCGGAATAGCAGGCTATTACGGCGGTTCCACCCAGGTGCACCTCGGAGCCGGGCCGCGCATCGACGACGTTCACCTCGCGTCGCTGAAGGCAGCGCTGTTCACAGGCGGTGAGTTGGAGATTGTTGACCCGGGCGAGTCCGAGGACTTTGGGCCGGACTGGCTGACTCCGGAAGCCCTGGTGGATTTCGGCCGGCGCGAGCCCACGCAGCCGTGGACCTGGGCGGGGCCGGAGCGGGAAGCAACCGGCCGCACCTGGGGCGGGTGCCTGGAGGTCATCGATCAGCTGGCGATGGCTGATCGGCTGCCGCCCCGCAAGGCGCTCGAAGGATCGATCCTGCTGCTGGAGTCGAGTGAGGAGCTGCCTCCTGCCGTGTGGGTCAAGAGGTGGCTCCGGGCGTTGGGGGAAAGGGGCATCCTTTCAGCGGTTGCGGGAGTCATGGTTGCGCGGCCGCCGGTGAGCAGCCACGACAAGGTCCCGCCAGCAGACGAGCGGTCCGCGCTTCGGGACGCGCAACGCGATGCTGTCCTTGCCGAGATGAGGCGCTACAACGATCAGGCCGTGGTCTGCATCGGAGTCCCGTTCGGCCACACCCGGCCACAATGGATTGTGCCCTACGGCGGCACCCTGCGGCTGGATGGCCGGAAGCGAACCGTCACCGCGGACTACAGCTAACACCTCATGGACGGGCCCCTGACGAGGGACGGCGCTGTCACCGCCGGTTGTGACCTTGAGGAAACCTGTTCCACGCAACGGCACGGGTCGGTAGGCTGGCGCAAAAGTCGACCACGAGGAGGCGCCGTGAAAGTCAATGAGCTGCTGGCCGATGCCTACGGCCGGATCCAGGAACGTGTGCATGCAGTGCTGCAGGGGCTGGATGCCGGGCAAATGGCCGCCCGGCCAGGCGGCGACAGCAACTCAATCGCCTGGCTGGTATGGCATCTGACGCGCATCCAGGACGACCACATTGCCGACGTGGCCGGCACTGACCAGTACTGGCTGACCGGCTGGGCCGAACGGTTCGACCTGCCGCTGCCCAGGAAAGACCATGGCTACGGCCACACACCCGAGCAGGTCGCTGCCGTTCGGGTGGAATCGGCCGACCTGCTGCGCGGCTATTACGACGACGTCCATGCCGGCACCCTGAAATATCTGGCAGGACTGACAGAAGAGGACCTGGACCGGATTGTCGATACGCGGTGGGACCCGCACGTCAGTCTGGGTGTCCGGCTGGTCAGTGTCCTGGACGACTGCCTGGAGCACATCGGCCAGGCTGCCTACGTGAAAGGCATGCTCGCCCGCGCCGAGGCGTAGCGGCAACGGCCGCCGGTGACCGTGCTGCGGGAGTCGCCGCCTTGTTGCCCGCCAGCGGCTCGACTACCATCAAGGAGATAGAAACAACTGCATAAGCCTTCGACATGCGGCGGGAGAGTCCTGCTGAGCACTAGGTCAGCAGGCGCCGTAGGAGCAATACCTCCCCAGGAATCTCTCAGGCCCCTGTACCGCCGCGGAGAGGCAACTCTGGAAAGTAGCCGGACCGTCCGCGGACCGACTCACCGACGGTGCAAGCAGGAAGCGGCCCTGGGCCGAAGCCTGCGGAATCTCTCAGGTTCAGCCACAGAGCGGGGAGGAACCCTTCACTACCGGTACGGCCATGCCGTGCCGGGGATCAACGGAGTTCCTCAATGACGGCTAAATCCAACATCGGCACCCGGCCCGGCAGCGCTTCCTTCACCGACCGCCACATCGGTCCGCGCCGGAACGACGCGGAAACCATGCTCAAGCAGCTGGGTTACGGCAGCATCGACGACCTGGTGGACGCGGCGGTGCCCGCCGACATCCGCCAGCAGGAACCGCTGGCCCTGCCCGCCGCCCGCAGCGAGTCCCAGGTGCTGGGGGATCTGCGTGCCCTCGCCGGGAAGAACGTAACGGCCGTGCAGATGATCGGCCAGGGCTACTACGACACCATCACTCCGGCCGTCATCCGCCGCAATGTGGTGGAGAACCCGGCCTGGTACACCGCCTACACCCCGTACCAGCCGGAAATCTCGCAGGGCCGGTTGGAGGCGCTGCTGAACTTCCAGACCATGGTCCAGGACCTCACCGGGCTGCCAATCGCCAATGCCTCGCTGCTGGACGAAGCCACCGCCGTAGCCGAAGCCGTCCTGTTGATGCGCCGGTCCAACAAGTCCAAGTCCGCCGGCAAGACCGTGCTGGACGCGGACCTGCTGCCGCAGACCATCGCCGTCGTCAAGGGCCGGGCCCAGGCACTGGACTTCGACGTGGAAGTGGCAGACCTTTCCGCCGGGCTCCCCGACGGCGACATCTCGGGCATTGTGCTGCAGCAGCCGGGAGCCTCCGGCCGCGTGGTCGACCACGCCCCGGTGATCGCCCAGGCCAAGGAACGCGGCGCCCTGGTCACCGTGGCCGCCGACCTGCTGGCCCTGACCCTGATCACCCCGCCGGGCGAGCAAGGTGCGGACATCGCCGTCGGCAATACGCAGCGTTTCGGTGTGCCGCTGTTCTTCGGCGGCCCGCACGCGGCCTACATGGCCGTGCGCAAGGGCCTGGAGCGCTCGCTGCCCGGCCGTCTGGTGGGCGTCTCCAAGGACGACGCCGGCCGCCCCGCCTACCGTCTGGCTTTGCAGACCCGCGAGCAGCACATCCGCCGCGAGAAGGCCACCTCCAACATCTGCACCGCGCAGGCGCTGCTGGCCGTCGTCGCCAGCATGTACGCCGTCTACCACGGCCCGGAGGGGCTGAAGGCGATTGCGCAGCATGCCAACGAGGCCGCCCGCACCCTGGCCGGCGTGCTCACCGGTGCCGGCTTTACCCTTGCCGCGGACCGGTTCTTCGACACCCTCACGGTGAAGGCTCCCGGCAAGGCCGCGGAGATCGCCGCCGCCGCGGAGGCCAAGGGCGTGAACCTGCGCCGCATTGACGCCGACCACGTGGGCATTTCCGCTGATGAAACAACGACGGCGGAGCACCTCGCCCTGGTTGCCGAGGCCTTCGGTGTGGAGGACGCCGCCGGCAAGACCGCCGAAACCGCCGGAAACACCGGCTTCGAGCTGCCGGATGACCTGCTCCGCAGTTCGTCCTACATGGACCATCCTGTGTTCCACAGCCACCGCTCCGAAACCCAGATGCTGCGCTACCTGCGCCGGCTGTCCGACCGCGACCTGGCGCTGGACCGGACCATGATTCCGTTGGGTTCGTGCACCATGAAGCTGAACGCGACGGCGGAAATGGAGGCGATGACCTGGCCCGAATTCGCCTCCATCCACCCGTTCGCCCCGGCTAGCCAGACCGCCGGCTGGCGCGAACTGATCGCCGATCTGGAAGAACGCCTCGCGGCGATCACCGGTTATGCCGGCGTCTCCATCCAGCCCAATGCAGGTTCGCAGGGCGAATACGCGGGCCTGCTCGCCATCCGGCGCTACCACCTGGCCAATGGCGACGACAAGCGTGACGTCTGCCTGATCCCCGCCTCCGCGCACGGCACCAACGCTGCCTCGGCGGTACTGGCCGGCATGAAAGTTGTGGTGGTCGCCACGGCTCCGGACGGCACCATCGACCACGCGGACCTGCGCGCCAAGATCGACCAGCACGCGGACGCGCTCTCGGCCATTATGATCACCTACCCCTCAACGCACGGGGTGTACGACGCCGATGTGCGCGATGTCTGCGAGGCGGTCCATGCGGCCGGCGGGCAGGTCTACATCGACGGGGCCAACCTCAATGCGCTGGTAGGACTCGCGCAGCCGGGCAAGTTCGGCGGCGACGTCTCCCACCTGAACCTGCACAAGACCTTCTGCATCCCGCACGGCGGCGGCGGCCCCGGCGTCGGGCCGGTAGCGGTGGCCGAACACCTGGTTCCGTTCCTGCCGGGCAACGCCGCGCTGGCCGAACACGAGGGCAAGGGCGTGCCGGTCTCGGCCACCGAGTACGGCTCGGCCGGCGTACTGCCGATCTCCTGGGCTTACGTGGCCATGATGGGCGCCGAAGGCCTGACCGAGGCAACGAAGAGTGCCCTGCTGGCCGCCAACTACGTCGCCAAGCGGCTGAACGAGCACTTCCCGGTGCTCTACACGGGCAACGACGGACTGGTCGCACACGAGTGCATCCTGGACCTGCGCGAACTCACCGCGAAGTCCGGCGTGACCGCCGAAGACGTGGCTAAGCGCCTGATCGACTACGGCTTCCACGCGCCCACGCTGTCCTTCCCCGTGGCCGGCACCTTGATGGTGGAGCCGACCGAGTCCGAGGACCTGGGGGAGATTGAGCGGTTCATCGACGCGATGGTCGCCATCCGCGGCGAAATCGACCAGGTGATCAACGGGGAATTCCCGCTGGAGAGCAGCCCGCTCCGGCTGGCCCCGCACACCGCCGCGGCCGTCATCAGCTCCGACTGGGACCGCCCCTACACCCGCGAACAGGCGGCCTTCCCGGTCCACGGCCTGCAGGTGGACAAGTACTTCGCCCCGGTCGGACGGATCGACGGCGCCGCCGGCGACCGCAATCTGATCTGCAGCTGCCCGCCGCCCGAAGCCTTCGAGAACTAGGAAAGGGTCAGTACTCCGTGACTACCGAGACCACCACCATGCCCCGGCACACCGCGCTCTACGAAGAACACGAGCGGCTGGGCGCCTCCTTCACCGACTTCGGCGGCTGGATGATGCCGCTGAAGTACAGCAGCGAACTGGCCGAGCACCACGCCGTGCGCAACAGCGCCGGCCTGTTCGACCTCTCGCACATGGGCGAAGTCTGGGTCACCGGCCCGGAAGCCGGGAAGTTCCTGGACTACGCACTCGTCGGCAAGCTCTCCGCCGTCACCGAGGGCCGGGCTAAGTATTCGCTGATCTGCACTGCAGATGGCGGAATCATTGACGACCTGATCGTCTACCGGCGCCCTGCCGTCCAGAACGGGGACCGCTTCCTGGTGGTGCCCAATGCCGGCAACGCCCCGACGGTCGCCGCGGAACTCGCCGCACGCGCCGAAGGCTTTGACGTCACGGTGGAGGACGCCACGGCCGAGACGTCGCTGGTAGCAGTCCAGGGCCCCAAGTCCGTGGAGATCCTGCTCCAACTGGTGCCCGCCAACCAGCACGCCACGGTGCAGGACATGAAGTACTACGCCGCCGACGAGGTGGACTTCACCGTTTCCGGCGCGCCGCTGAAGCTGCTGCTGGCCCGGACCGGCTACACCGGCGAGGACGGGTTCGAGATCTACGTCCCGAACACCAACGCCGCCTCGCTCTGGAATGCCTTGCTGGAAGCCGGGAAGAGCGCCGACCTGCTGCCGGCAGGGCTGGCCTGCCGCGACTCGCTCCGGCTGGAAGCGGGCATGCCGCTCTACGGCAACGAGCTCACGATGCAGACCAGTCCCTTCGATGCCGGCCTGGGCGGCGTGGTGGCGCTGAAGAAGGACGGCGACTTTGTGGGCCGCGAGGCCCTCGAGGCGCAGAAGGAAAAGGGCTCACCCCGCAAGCTTGTGGGGCTCAAGGGAGCCGGTCGGCGCGCCGGCCGCTCCCACTACCCGGTGCTGAAAGACGGCCGGACCATCGGCGAAGTCACCTCCGGACAGCCCAGTCCGACGCTCGGCTACCCGGTGGCGCTGGCCTATGTTGACGTGGAGTACGCCGAACCCGGAACACGGGTGGACGTTGACCTGCGCGGCAAACCGGAGCCGTTCGACGTGGTCGAGCTGCCCTTCTACCGGCGGGGCAGGTAACCGCTGAGCGGCGGAGAAGAACCGCGGCACTGCGGGCCCGTTGTGCCTGACCATTGCCTGATACGGAAAGGGATGACATGGCTGTAGGCGTTTTCGATCTTTTCTCCGTGGGCATCGGCCCCTCCAGCTCGCACACGGTGGGCCCCATGCGGGCTGCCTCCGTGTTCGTGCGGGAGGTGGCTGACGCCGGCCTGCTGGACCGGGTAGACGACCTGCGCGTGGACCTGTACGGGTCGCTCGCTGCCACCGGCCGGGGGCACGGCACGTTCACCGCCGTGCTGCTGGGGCTGGAAGGCTTTGAACCGGAACAAATCCTGCCGGCGCAGGTCGAAGAGCGGCTGGCGGACATCGCCGACTCCGGCCGGCTGCAACTGGGGGCCGAACTGCCCGGCGCCACCGCCCGGCCGCTCGACTACGGCGTGCAGGATATGGTGCTGCACCCGCTCACGGTGCTGCCCCGGCACACCAACGGCATGACGTTCCAAGTGCTGGAATCAACCGGCGACGGCGAGGCCCGCCTTCTGCACGAAGCCACCTTCTTCTCCGTCGGCGGCGGCTTCATTGTCCGCGGCGGGGAGGAGCAGGCCGCCCGGGAGGAACTGGAGTCCTCCAAGCAGCAGTTGCCCTATCCGTTCCGCACCGCGGCCGAGTTGCTCGAGCACTGTCGCAACACCGGACTGGGCATCAGCGACATCATGATGCTCAACGAAGAAGTTTCACGCCCGCGCGAAGAAATCGAGGCCGGACTCGTGCACATCTTCGACGTGATGGAGGAGTGCAAGGACTCCGCGATCCGCCGGGAGGGCGACCTGCCCGGCGGACTCAATGTCCGCCGTCGTGCCCCCGCCTGGCACGAGCGGCTTCGCAAGGAGGACCCGGACCGGGACCACAAGTACTGGCAGGAATGGGTGAACCTCGTGGCGCTGGCGGTGAACGAGGAAAACGCCTCGGGCGGGCGGGTGGTTACCGCGCCCACCAACGGGGCCGCCGGAATCATCCCCGCCGTGCTGTTCTACGCCACGCACTACGCACCGGGCATGGAGCACGCCACCCGAGAGGACAAGGAGCAGGTGGTGGTCAGGTTCCTGCTGACCGCCGGCGCCGTCGGGGTCCTCTACAAGGAGCAGGCCTCCATTTCCGGTGCCGAGGTTGGCTGCCAGGGCGAAGTCGGTTCGGCGTCGTCCATGGCTGCCGCGGGGCTGGCCGAAATCCTCGGCGGAACCCCCGCCCAGGTCGAGAACGCGGCCGAAATCGCGATGGAACACAATCTGGGGCTCACCTGCGACCCCATCGGCGGGCTGGTGCAGATCCCGTGCATCGAACGCAACGCCATCGGCGCGGCCAAGGCCGTAAACGCGGCCAAGATGGCGATGATGGGCGACGGCACCCACCGGGTGTCGCTGGACCAGGTGATCGTGACCATGCGCGAAACCGGGCGCGACATGAGCGACAAATACAAGGAAACCGCCACCGGCGGCCTCGCGGTCAACGTCGTGGAGTGCTAGGACGCCAGGTCTTCGACGGCCTGGGCCGGCCGGGCGGGCTCCGGGACTAGGGACGGGCGCCGCGGCGGCATCGGCGGCCGGCGCGGGACCGTGGGCTTCCGCGCGCCCGGCAGGCAGGCGGGAGCTCCTGGCCCGCCCGGCTGCGTGAAAGATACTGGCCGCGCCTGCTGCGCCTGCTGCGCCTGCTGCGCCTGCTGCGGCACGTCCGGCCGGCGTCCGGCGGCGACACATGGCTCTTTGGCGCCTGAACCGTGCCGGATGGCACCCGCCCGGAGCCGTCCCGCCCCCGAGCGGAGCCGCCCGGCCCCCGTCCCGAGCCGTCCGGCCCCTGAGCGGAGCTTTTCGGCACCGGACGTGGCGCCGCCACCAATGCGGCTGGCAGCCGGACCCACTGTGCGGCCCAGCTCCTGGACCCGCCGTGCGGCAGCGCGCCATGGCAGCGCGGAAATCGCCCGGGCGACAGCCCGGATGGCCGCGAAAAGCCGGTTTGCTGCCGGCCGGCGCCCGTCCGCTGCGGGCCGATTGAGTGCCATCAGGACGCCTGCGAGCAGGCCGACCGGGATGGACACCAGCACGGCGACGGCACCGGCGTACATGGCCAGGAAAAGCTTGGTGGGGGAGTCGAACATTCCCGCGACAAATGCTGCCGCTCCCAGCAGCAGCCAGAGCCAGAACACTACAACGCCAATCAATGTGGTGCGGGCCCTGCGGTAGGTACGGGGCGACCGCCCGCGCACTGTGTGCTTCGCCGCCTCCACCGTTTCCTACTCCCCAACAACAGCCCCGCGAGCCGGGGCACTTGAGCACATTGTAGGTCGCCGCCCGAGCGGGAACGGGCAGGGCACGCCGATGGTCCGGGCCGGCGCGATTGCCGCACGACCGGCGACTGCCTCACGCCAAGGGTTCAGCTGCGTAAGGGCCGGTGCTAGTCTGGCCGCAGGCCGGCCCGAACGATGCGGGCGCAGGATGCACCAGGACCACTGAATCACTGTCGCCAACAGAGAGGGAGCCTGGACTATGTCCACTTCAGCGACGCCTCACATACTCATTCTGGGCGGCGGCTACGTCGGCCTTTACACCGCGTGGGGGATCCGCAAGCGGCTGGCGCCGACTGAAGCACGGATTACCGTGGTGGAGCCCAACTCCTACATGACGTACCAGCCGTTGTTGCCGGAAGTAGGCGGCGGGGAGATCGAACCGCGGATCGTCACCGTCAACCTGCGCAGGGCGCTAAAGAACGTGGACATCGTCCGCGGCAAGCTCGTGTCCCTGGATGTGCAGGCCAGGAACGCGCGGCTGCATGAGATCGGTGGCGATGACTTCTCGGTGGACTACGACCACGTCGTGTTTGCCCTCGGCGCCGTCACCCGGACTTTCCCCACGCCGGGGCTTCAGGAGCACGGCATTGGGTTCAAGACGGTGGAAGAGGCGATCTACTGCCGGGACAAGGTGCTGGACAATGTGGCGCTGGCCGCCGGCACCAGCGACCCGGACGAGCGGGCCAAAGCGCTGACCTTCGTGGTGGTCGGCGGCGGCTATACCGGCGTGGAAGCCCTCACCGAGCTGAGCGACCTGTCCAAGCTCGCCGTGGACGCGCATCCGGAGCTGGACCGGTCCCAACTGCGCTGGGTGCTGATCGAGGCACTCGACCGTGTGGCCCCCGAGGTCGGGCCGGCCCTCTCGGAGTGGACCTTGGGCCAGCTGCGTCAGCGCGGCATCGATGTGCGGCTGAAGACCACCATGCCCTCCTGCGAGGACTCCGTGGCCGAGCTCAGCACCGGCGAACGCATTCCCGCCGGCCTGATCATTTGGACGGCAGGGATGAAGCCCAACCCGGTCCTGGATGACACCAACGTTCCGCGCGGCCCGAAGGGGCACGTCAACGCGAACGCGCGGCTGCAGGTCATCGACGATGCCGGCCAAGTGGTGCAAGGCGCCTGGGCCGCGGGCGACTGCGCGCAGGTTCCGGACCTGGCCGCGGAGAAGCAACCGGCCTATTGCCCGCCCAACGCCCAGCACGCGGTTCGCCAGGCGAAACTGCTGGCCCAAAACGTCGTCAACGCCGTGCACGGCCACGGACCGGCCGAATACAGGCACAAATCGCTCGGCACGGTGGCCACTTACGGGGTCGGCCGAGGCGCGGCCAAGATCTTCGGCTTCGACCTCAAGGGAAAGCCCGCATGGTACGCCGCCATGGGCTACCACGGGTTGGCGCTGCCGACCTGGATTCACAAATGGCGCCTGCTGGCAGGCTGGAGCCCGCTGGTCTTCGGCGATCGGGACATTACGTCCATGGGTGCGGTCCAGCAGCCGCGACGCGCTTTCGTCGAAGCGCATGCCGACACGCAGAAGGGCAGGAAGTAGACCCCGGCTGCAAAGCACGGCCCTGGGCCAGTGAGCCCCGGGGCCCTCAGGGGTCCCCTAAGTTCCCCTGGGATCACCGCCGCCGAACCGCACGTTCCCAGTATTAACGTGCCGGTCCGTGCGCCGTAGCGGCGGCCGTCACCGAAAGTGCCGCCGCACGTGAGCCAGCTCTCCATTGTTACGGCGGCTGACCCTTCTGCTGCGATGCCTGCGCCGGAAGACGGTACCCGGGAGTACCCTGCTGGACGGAGCCCAATCCGGGCAGCAAGGAGTGCAGCATGTCCACACGGCCCAGCGGCGCACTCCTCTTTGTCCTCACCTGCGCGATGGGCGTCGGCCCGCTGCTGAACTACGGGCTGAGCACCGTCAGCCCGCTTGTCATCCAGGACCTGGACATCAGCGAGGGCCAGTTCGGGCTGTTGGCCACGGCCATTTTCGCCAGCGCCGCGGTCTGCAGCATGTGGCTGGGCAAGCTCAGTGACCGGATTTCCAACCGTGCGCAGCTGGTGCTGATCTTCGCCGGCACGGCCGTTGCCCTGCTGGTCGCCGCACTGTCCCACCACTATTTGGTCCTGATCGTCGCAGCGCTGCTGGCCGGACCCGCACAGGCCATCTCCAACCCGACCACCAACCGGATCATCATGACGCAGGTTCCGGCACCCAAACGCCCTGGCTGGATCGGCGTGAAGCAATCAGGCGTCCAGGGCAGCCAGCTGTTCTCCGGCCTGTTCTTCCCCGCCGCCGCCCTCTGGGCCGGCTGGCAGGGCGCCACCGCC
The DNA here is from genome assembly GCF_059091905.1 of Arthrobacter sp. Dra40. Classification (NCBI taxonomy): domain Bacteria; kingdom Bacillati; phylum Actinomycetota; class Actinomycetes; order Micrococcales; family Micrococcaceae; genus Arthrobacter; species Arthrobacter sp. Dra40. Next base: position 3,649 of record NZ_JBNHHB010000025.1, on the reverse strand, counting down.
ATGGCCGCCGTCGTCGCCGTGGGACTGCTGCTCTACGGCCTGCGCAAACTCCCGGAAGATCCACCGACGACGGCGGTGCGGCCGCCGGCCGCCCGTGCTTCCCCTGACCGTCCGGCGCCCTCTTCCGCCGGCAAGGTCCCCGGCGAAGCCGGCGCCCCGCCCCGGTTCCCGTTCTCGGTCTGGATATTCGCCGGCTACGCCCTGCTCTCCGGCCTGGGCATGCAGGCCACCAACGTCTACCTGCCGCTGTTCGCCGTTCGGGAACTGGGGTTCAGCCTGGTGATGGGCGGCGTGGCAGCCGGCGTCTCAGGCGTGGTCGGCGTGACGTCCCGCGTGCTCTGGGGGCGGCGGATGGCCAAGGGCGTGCGGGCCTCCACGCTGCTCATCCTGCTCGGGATCGGCGCGCTCGGGGGAGCAGCTGCATTCCTCGCCTCGGGTTCGCTGGGCATCCCGGCCTTGCTCTGGGTGGGCGTCGTCCTGCACGGTGCCACCGTGTTGGGCACGAACGTGGTGGTGATAGCCGGCGTCATGCGCGTGGTACCGGCCGAGCGGGTCGGGGCGGCTTCCGGCATCGTGTCGATGGGGATGTATGCGGGTTTCGCTGCCGGGCCGCTGTTCATGGGCCTGTTGCTGGAGACGACCGGCAGCTTCCACGTGGGCTGGTTGCTGGTAGGTGCCGCGTACCTGCTGTGCTCGCTGCTCGCCGTCGTCCTGCGGGCGTACGGCAACCGCGCCGGCGTTCTCCGCTGACCGAGCACGGTGCATGGGGGCTAGGGAAGGTAAGCCGCAGCAGTCCAGAGGTGGAAGACCGCGTACGCCCGGACCGGGGCCCATGATTGGCCCAGAGCGCGTGCTTCTTTGGCCGTCTTCACGCCAAGGGCCCGCTGCAGCACCAGATCGCCCGCCGGGTAGGCGTCACGGTCGTGCAGCGCCCGCATGGCCAGGTACTCGACGGTCCACGCGCCGATCCCGGGCAGCGCCAGCAGGCGCCGCCGGGTGTGGGCGTGGTCTGCGTGCGGAGAGATGCGGAGTCCGTCCGCGCAGGCCTCCGCCAAAAGATGGACGGTGCCGGCGCGGGCGCCGGTCAGGCCGACGGCCGTCCGAATGGCATCCGGGCCCGCGCTGGCCAACAGGTCCGGGCCGGGGAAGAGCGCCAGACCGTGGGCAGGGGAGCCGAAGGCCGCCACCAGGCGGGCGGTGAACGTGCGGGCTGCAGCCAGCGAGACCTGCTGGCCGATCACGGTGGAGACAGCACCTTCGAAGCCGTCGGGGTAGCCGAGGATGCGGAGTCCGGGGCGGTTCGTCAGCAGCGGCCCGACCACCGGGTCTCGGCCCAGCACCGCCGCCACCCGCTTCGGTTCCAGGTCAAGGTCGAGCCAGCCGCGCGCCGCCGTTGTAATCTCCCCACGGACGGCAGCGGAATCGCTGCGGATGTCCAGGGTGACGGCGTCCGGTGACAGCGTGGCCGTGACCGGGACCGGGCCGGCGCTCGTGTTGAAGAGACGGGTGCAGGTGCCTGCGGTTGGATCGACGGTTTCGAGGCCGGGTACCGCGTGGGCGGCCAGGGCCGCCAGTGCGGCGGCGTCGTCGAACGGTGGAGTAAGCGGCAGGTTGACCTGCATGGATCAGCGGGCCTTGACCGCCAGGACCGGGCAATCGACGGTCAGCAGGATCTCCTGGGCGGTGCTGCCCATGATCAGCTTGCCCACCGGGGAGCGCCGGCGCAGGCCGATGACCAGCAGCGAGACCGAGAGTTGATCAACCATGTCCACGATCTCTTCCACCGCGTCCTTGCCGCGGACGAACTGCTTGAACTCGCTGTCCAGGCCGGACTTGTGCAGTTCCTGCTGCACCCAGGTCGCGTCGTGGGCATCAGCGAACGACTCGTCCTTCTGCGTTCCGCCGGGGCTGGCGTTGACTACCACCAGCTTCTCATTGTTCTGCGTGGCCATCTGAATGCCCTTGCTCAGGGCAGCACGGCCCTCCGGGCGCGGGGCGTAGGCAACAAGAATCGTCAACGTGGTCTCCTTACCGGATAACTCCTGCGGTGCCGGCAACAGGGGCGGGAGGGCGGGTCACGGTCCCCCATGCCGGCGGGTGCACTACATTGTGGCACGCCTCTCACCGCGTCAGCGGCTGCGTGAACTGAATGTGAAACCGGGCGTCAGTTCCAGACGCCGGAGGTGCCCCGGCGGTGGCTGTCCACCAGATGGGTGTCAATCATGCCGATGGCCTCCATCAGGGCGAACATGGTGGTGGGGCCCACGAACGCGAAGCCGCGCTTGCGCAGCGCCTTGGACAGCGCGACGGACTCCGGGGACGTGGTGGGCACATCCTGGATGTGCCGTGGGGCAGGAGTGCTGGCCGGTTGGAAGGACCAGACGAAGTCGCTCAGGCCGCCCTCGGCGCGCAGCGCAATGGTGGCGTTCGCGTTGGTGATGGCCGCGTTGATCTTGGCGCGGTTCCGTACGATGCCGGCGTCCTGCATCAGCCGCTCAACATCGTCCTGCGTGTACCCGGCAACGGTGTCTACGTGGAATCCGCGGAACGCTTTCCGGAAGGCCGGGCGCTTGCGCAGGATGGTGGCCCAGGAGAGCCCGGCCTGGAAGCCTTCCAGAGTAATGCGCTCGTAGACGCCTTGTTCGCCGCGGACCGGCATGCCCCATTCGGTGTCGTAGTACTCGCGCAGCATCGGATCGGTGGCGGCCCATGCCGGCCGGGCCAGACCGTCGTCGCAGAGCACGACGCCGGAAGCGGTTTTCTCCATGGTTTGATTCTCTCCTACACTGTTGGCCGTGATGGCCTGTCCTGCCGGTACCGGCGGCGCAGCGCTTAGCCCAGGCCGGTGACCCGCATGGTCAGGTTAAGCCGTCCGCCAGTCAGTCCGCAGGCAGGATCGGCGGTGCCCGGATAGATTTTGGGCACGCCGTGGTAGGCGAACCGGGCCGGTCCGCCGAAGACGAACAGGTCACCGGAGCGCAGCCGGAGATCGGTGTAGGGCTTGGTGCGCGTTTCGGTATTGCCGAAGCGGAACAAGCAGTCATCGCCGACGCTGAGCGAAACCACCGGGAAGTCCGTTTGCTCGTCTTTGTCCTGGTGCATGCCCATCTTGGCGGTGTCGTCGTAGAAGTTGATCAAGGCAGTGTCGGGCTCATAGCCCTGGCCGGCAGCAGGATCGTCATAGGCATCGGCCAAGGCACGCCTGCCCCACTCGGCCAGCCAGCCGGGAAAGTCCAGCACGCGGGCGCCGTTCACGTCGTCGGCTGTGCGGGTGTACTTGTACGGCGCCCAGTGCCAGCCCAGGCACAGCGTCCGCACGCTCATCTCGTGGCCGCCCGGCAGCTTCGCCGCACGGTAGGGGACCGGTCCGCGGCCGAACTCCCGGCACGCTTCGACCAGTTCCCGCTGCTGCTCCACGGTCAGCCAGCCCGGCACATGGACCGCGCCCGGCGCGATCCCGCGGGGGCCGGCCGGAGCGTCGTCGAACAAGGTGCTCACGCCGCTGCCTCCAGGCCCAGCAGGTAGGCCTTCGCATCCGGTCCGCCGAGGTACCCGCCGAAGGCGCCGTCCGAGCGCAGCACGCGGTGGCAGGGCACGACGACGGGCAGCGGGTTGGTGGCGCAGGCGCTGCCCACGGCGCGCACGGCCT
>NZ_JBNHHB010000024.1:0-67442 GCF_059091905.1 Arthrobacter sp. Dra40 | reverse complement strand
GTCGTCCGCAGGGTGACCGCCCGGGCCAGGACCGTGGTGAGCGTCGTGACTTCGGTGATCGTCCCCGTCAGGACCGTGGTGACCGTCGTCCGCAGGGTGACCGCCCGGGCCAGGACCGTGGTGAGCGTCGTGACTTTGGTGATCGTCCCCGTCCGGACCGTGGTGACCGTCGTCCGCAGGGTGACCGCCCGGGCCAGGACCGTGGTGAGCGTCGTGACTTCGGTGATCGTCCCCGTCAGGACCGTGGTGACCGTCGTCCGCAGGGCGACCGCCCGGGCCAGGATCGCGGTGAGCGTCGTGACATCGGTGACCGCCCGGGCCAGGATCGCGGTGAGCGTCGTGACTTCGGTGACCGTCCCCGTCAGGATCGCGGTGAGCGTCGTGACTTCGGTGACCGTCCCCGTCAGGATCGCTGTGACCGTCGTCCGCAGGGCGACCGCCCGCGTCAGGACCGGGGTGAGCGTCGCGATTTTGGTGACCGTCGTCCGCAGGGTGACCGCCCGCGTCAGGACCGGGGTGAGCGTCGCGATTTTGGTGACCGTCGTCCGCAGGGTGACCGCCCGCGTCAGGACCGGGGTGAGCGTCGTGACTTGGGTGACCGGCCCCGCCAGGACCGCGGCGAGCGGCCCTACGGCCGTTCGGACGCTCCTCGTGAGCACAATGCCAGCGACCTGCGCAGTGCCAACCGCGTCGACCGCCCGCGTTCGCCTGAGATTGACGAGGACGTCTCAGGGTCGGAGCTGGACCGAGTTACCCGCGCACAGCTGAGGACCTTGGAGTCGAAGAACGCTGAATGGGTGGCAAAGCATTTGGTGATGGCGGGACGGTTGCTTGACGAGGACCCGGAATTAGCCTTTCAGCATGCGCTGGCAGCTAGCCGCCGGGGCGGACGGATGGCTCCGGTCCGCGAAGCCGTGGGCCTGACCGCGTATGCGGCCGGCCACTACGGCGAGGCCCTGCGGGAATTCCGCACCTTCCGAAGGATCAGCGGGTCTAACGAGCATTTGCCCATCATGGCCGACTGCGAACGTGGACTCGGACGCCCGGACCGGGCGCTGGAACTGACCCGTTCAGAAGACGCAGAAACACTTGATACAGCGGGCAAGGTGGAACTGGCCATTGTGGCTTCCGGCGCGCGGACCGATTTGCAGCAGTTCGATGCTGCGGTTGCGGCTCTGGAGATTCCGCAATTGGACCGGAACCGAGCATTCTCATACAGCCCGCGGCTCTTCCGCGCTTATGCGGACGCTTTGGAGGCAGCCAGCCGTGGTGATGAAGCGCAGCAATGGCGGCGCCAGGCAGCCGTGGCAGAGAATGCCTTAGGCGTTGGTGATTTTGCCGAGCCCGAGATTGTCGACTTGGTCGGTGAGGAACCGGAACCTGTCGGCAACGCTCCGCAGAGTTCCCGAACCCCTGAGCAGGATCGCGCTGAGGCCGGTGCAGCCGAGCCAGTTGATACCAACGAAGCCGTGTCGTCTGATGCCGAGCCAGTTGATGCCGGCGAAGCTGCGTCGTCTGATGCCGAGCCGGTAGAAGCCGACGAAGCGGGGGAGTCCACCGGGGAGGCTGCACCTGTGGTCGACTCTCCGGCGGGTGAACCGACCGAGGAAAAGGACGCCCCAGCTTCCATCGAGGCCGAAGACAAGGACGCACCCAGTACCGCCCACACGCCGGACAGCAGGGAAGATGACCGGTAAACCGCTGATCTCCGGCTACGACGCCTTGCTGTCCGACCTGGACGGAGTCGTCTATGCCGGGCAGCAGGCTCTCCCCGGAGCCGCAGAGGCGTTGGAACGCCTTGCGGGCACCGGAACGGCCCTGGGGTACATCACGAACAACGCGTCCCGGTCGTCCGAGCAGGTAGCCGCGCACTTGCGCGAACTCGGCGCGCCGGCAACGGCCGATCAAGTTTTCGGATCGGCACGAGCCGGCGCGCTGCTGCTTGCCCGGTACGTCCCTGCGGGTTCTAAAGTACTGGTCACCGGCAGCCAGACGCTGGCTGACGAAACAGCCGCCCAGGGATTCATCCCGGTCCGTTCTGCCCTCGAAGCGCCCGCGGCTGTGATCCAGGGGTTCGACCCGGCGCTGGGGTGGAAGGAGTTGGCCGAGGCATCCTTCGCGATCGCCGCAGGCGCCTTCTGGATTGCCACGAATACGGATATGACCATTCCCCGGGAGCGCGGCATCGCACCCGGGAATGGCGCACTGGTTGCGGCCGTACAGGCGGCCACCGGAGCGGAGCCGCTGGTCGCAGGGAAACCGGAAGCAGGCATCTTTACGACGGCGGCGGCAGCGTTGGGTGCTCACCGTCCACTGGTGGTGGGCGACCGTCTCGACACGGACATCCTGGGCGGAAACAATGCGGGCATGGACACGGCCGTTGTGCTGACCGGGGTTGATGGTCCCGAAGCAGTCCTCGGCGCCCGCACATCGGAACGGCCGCGGTACCTGCTGGGCAGCCTGGCCGAACTGTATCTGCCGTATCCCGCGGTCATCCGCGACGGGGCGGGGTTCCGCTGCGGTGCAGCGCACGCCGCCATCGAAAACGGCGGAATTCGCGTCCTCGGCAGCCGGGATGATGTGGACACATGGCGCGCGGCCTGCGCGGCCTGGTGGGATGCCTACCCGGACCAAGCCGCGGCGGCTACGCCTGAGCTTGCGGACTGAAAGCCGCTACTACACTGATTCACGGCGGTTGGGTACGCCGGCCGAAGCAAGGGAGGAAAGCTTGGACCTGCCAGAATCGCGGGAAAGCGGCAGCCAAATGCCGCCGCAATGGCCCGCCCCCGCTGAGCCGACCGCCGACGAGTCCGTGAACAGCATCGTCGCCGAGCTCACCCAGATTCCGGACCTCTCCGTCACCGAGCACGAACGGGTGTACCAGCGGATTCACGACGGTTTGTTGGCCGACTTGGAGACCGAGGCTGATTGACCCGATGCCCAGACTCGACCAAGAGCTAGTATCCCGGGGGCTGGCCCGCTCCCGCACACATGCTGCCAAACTCATCGCGTCCGGCCGGGTCAGCCGTGCCGGAACTGTTTTGACCAAGGCATCGGCTGCCGTCGGCCCGGGGGAGCCATTGGACGTAGCCCCCGACGCAGGCCCCGACTACGTCAGCAGGGCCGGGCATAAGCTGGCGGGTGCACTGGCAGCCTTCCCCGGCGTAGACCCGGCCGGTTTGCGATGCCTCGACGCCGGAGCCTCCACCGGCGGTTTCACCGATGTCCTGCTCCGCTCTGGCGCACGTGAGGTTGTCGCCGTGGACGTGGGTCACGGCCAGCTGGTTGACCAGATCCGCACAGACAACAGGGTCAGGGTGTTCGAAGGCATGAACGTCCGCTATCTCGATGCCGGGGAGATCGGCGGCCCGGTGGATCTGACCGTCGCGGACTTGTCGTTCATCTCCCTGACGTTGGTTGTCGAAGCCTTGGCCAATGCCACCCGGCCAAGCGGAAATCTCTTGCTGATGGTCAAGCCACAATTTGAGGTGGGCCGGGAAAGTCTGGCGCGCACCGGCGTCGTCGGTTCAGTAACCGAACGATTCCGGGCAGTGAAGAATGTCGTCTCCTCGGCCCTCGAAGCGGGTCTGCAGGTACGCGGGTTGGCGCCCAGCCCCCTTCCCGGACAGGACGGAAACGTCGAATATTTCCTGTGGATAAGCGTTCCGCCGGGCAAACCGGAGCGCAGAACGGGTAGTGTGCTGGAGGGGGAAGTGAACGCGGCGATGGCCAATTTTCCGCATGGGTCCAGCCAATCGCCGGACCAGATTGACCAACCGAGAGGGCAGGAACCGGGAGTGGAGCGATGAGCCGGCGGATACTGGTGCTGGCGCACACCGGACGGGTAGACGCCATGGCGGCTGCCCAGGAAACATGTGCCCAACTCCATGCCTCCGGGCTGGTTCCGGTCATGCGCCGCGAAGACATGGCGCCCATCCGGGAAACCTACGGAGACCTGGCCGTTCCCTGCGAGACGCTGGACGAGGACGTCAGTCTCGACTCGGTGGACCTGGGCATGGTGCTTGGCGGCGATGGAACCATCCTTCGTTCGGCCGAGCTGGTCCGGGACTCGGACGTTCCGCTGCTCGGGGTCAACCTGGGACACGTCGGCTTCCTGGCCGAGAGCGAACGCGCGGATCTGGCGCAGACCGTCCATTGGGTTGTCAACCGCCAATATACGGTCGAAGAGCGCATGACCATCGATGTCCAGGTGTGGCTGGGCAAACGCAAGATTGGGCACACCTGGGCGCTGAACGAAGCGGCGGTGGAGAAGGGCGATCGGCAGCGGATGCTGGAAGTCGTCGTCGAAGTCGATGCCCTGCCGATTAGCTCGTTCGGCTGTGACGGCGTGGTGATGGCGACCCCCACCGGCTCGACGGCCTACGCCTTTTCGGCTGGCGGACCGGTGGTCTGGCCGGAGGTGGAAGCACTGCTGATGACGCCCATCAGCGCGCACGCCTTGTTCGCCAAGCCGCTGGTGGTTGCGCCGGATTCCATCATGGCGGTGGAAGTCCTGAGCCGGAGCGACGCCAATGGCGTGCTGTGGTGCGATGGGCGCCGCAGTCTTGAGCTGCCGCCGGGATCCCGGATCGAGGTGACCCGCTCGGACAAACCGGTCCGGTTGGCCCGCACCCGGCTGACCCCCTTCTCCGAACGGCTGGTCCGCAAATTCGAGCTGCCCACGTCGGGATGGCGCGGCCCCGTCAGTCCTTCTGAGGAACAGCCGCCCACCTCGTCCCTGCCCACGGTCCGCACCGTGGAGCCGCACTATACCCAGCCCGGCGGGGGGAGCTGACATGATCGAAGAAATCAGGATCCGCAACCTCGGCGTCATCACCGAGGCCACGCTGCCGCTGGGGCCCGGTTTGTCGGTGGTGACTGGAGAAACCGGCGCAGGCAAGACCATGGTGGTCACCGCGCTTGGCCTGCTGCTGGGAGCCCGCGCCGACGCCGGCGCGGTACGCAGTGGGGCAGCCAATGCCGTGACCGAGGCCGTGGTCCGACTCGCCGCGGACAGCCCAGCGCTTACTCGTGCGGGTGAAGCCGGGGCTGACATGGACGAGTTCGACGGCGGAGCCGAACTGATGCTCGCCCGTACGGTGAATGCCGATGGCCGCAGCCGCGCGCATGTGGGCGGACGCGGAGCTCCGGTGGGAACGCTGGCCGAGATCGGCGGTCATCTGGTGGCGGTCCACGGCCAAACAGACCAGCTGCGGCTCAAGAGCCAGCAGGCACAGCGCGAAGCGCTGGACAAGTTTGCCGGCGCCGCCCTGTCACAGGCCGTGACCGGATATGCAGCGTCCTTCGTCCGCTGGAGGGAAGCCAAAGCCGAGCTGGAGACCCTGCGGACTGAAGCACGCGAACGACTGCGGGAAGCCGAAGCACTGCAACTTGCCCTCGAGGAAATCGACGGGCTGGACCCGCAGCCTGGCGAAGACAACGCCCTGAAGGCCGTGGCCGTGAAGCTGGCCAACGTCGAGGAACTGCGGGCGGCTGCCACGGTGGCACACCAAGCACTGGTGGCCGAGGAATTTACCGACTCGCCGGACGCAACCACCCTGGTGGACGCGGCCAAGCGATCGCTGGAGCAAGTCCAGGATGAAGATGCCGAGCTGGGGCGGGCGGCCGCCCGGTTGGCCGAAGTGGGAATCATCCTCGCCGACGTGGCCGCCGAACTGGCAAGCTACGGGGCCTCGTTGGACGGTGAAGGACCGGGTCGGCTGGAGGAGGTCGAAGCGCGCCGCGCCGATCTGGCACGGCTCGTGCGCAAGTACGCGCCCAGCATCGACGAGGTCCTCGAGTGGGCCGCCCAGGCCCGCACCCGGCTGGACGACCTGACCGACGATTCCAGCCGGATCGAGCGGCTGGAGGCGGAAGTGGCCGGACTGGACGAGGCCTTGGCCGCCCAATCCGCCGAGGTCACCGTGCTGCGTCGGGAAGCTGCTGCAGAACTGGGCCACCGGGTCGGCACGGAACTCTCGGCGCTGGCCATGGCCGAGGCCGAACTGGTGATCGAAATTGAACCTGCGCCGGCCTTGACCGTGCACGGGGCCGATGTCATCACGTTCCTGTTGAAACCGCACCGGGGCGCCCCGCCCCGGCCGCTGGGCAAGGGTGCATCCGGCGGTGAACTCTCCCGCGTGATGCTGGCCATCGAGGTTGTGCTCGCGGAAGTGGACCCGGTGCCGACCTTCGTGTTCGACGAAGTGGATGCCGGCGTGGGCGGCAAAGCGGCGGTCGAGATCGGCCGCCGTCTGGCCATGCTGGGGCGCTTCGTGCAGGTCATTGTGGTGACCCATTTGCCCCAGGTGGCGGCGTTCGCCGACCAGCATATCCGCGTGATCAAGACGGCCGGCGGCGGCGACGGCGGGATGACTGCCAGCGACGTCCGCCTGCTCGACGACGAGGAACGGGTCACCGAATTGGCCCGCATGCTCGCCGGCCAGGAAGAATCCGAATCCGCCCGGGCACACGCCCAGGAACTGATTGACGGTGCCAGGGCGCTGTAGCATCTGCTGCAGGCACGACCAGCCCCGCCGCCGGCGGGGGAGAAGTTGACCGGCTGGTGTGTGTTCACACACTCGACAGCGGTCGGAGCGGCCTTGAGATCCGAGGGCGTCCAGAAAGGTGATAGGCTCGAATTCCGTGGTGCAGCGAACAAATTCCCGGTTTTCCAAGTCGTCCAAGACGACCAAACATATCTTCGTCACCGGCGGCGTGGCGTCCTCGCTCGGGAAGGGACTGACGGCTTCAAGCCTCGGCCACCTGCTCCGTGCACGCGGCCTCTCCGTGACGATGCAGAAGCTCGATCCATATTTGAACGTGGATCCGGGCACAATGAATCCCTTTCAGCACGGTGAAGTCTTCGTTACGGATGACGGCGCCGAAACCGATCTGGATATCGGACACTACGAGCGGTTCCTGGACGAGAATCTGGACGGCTCCGCGAACGTCACCACCGGCCAGGTGTACTCGACGGTGATCGCCAAGGAACGCCGGGGCGAATACCTCGGCGATACCGTGCAGGTCATCCCGCACATCACGGATGAGATCAAGCGCCGCATGCGCCTGCCTTCCGAGCCGGTTGCCGGCAAGAAATCCCCTGATGTGATCATCACCGAGATCGGCGGCACGGTGGGCGACATCGAGTCGCAGCCGTTCCTGGAAGCGGCCCGTCAGGTCCGCCAGGACGTCGGGCGCAACAACGTATTTTTCCTGCACGTGTCCCTGGTGCCCTACATCGGTCCGTCGCACGAACTGAAGACCAAGCCCACCCAGCACTCGGTGGCCGCCCTGCGTTCGATCGGTATTCAGCCCGACGCTATTGTGATCCGTTCCGACCGCGAGGTCCCCGCCGCAATGAGGGAAAAGATCGGCCGGATGTGCGACGTGGACATCGACGCTGTCATCGGCTGCCCGGATGCTCCGAGCATCTACGACATCCCCAAGACGCTGCACTCGCAGAACCTGGACGCGTACATCGTGCAGCACCTTGACTTGAAGTTCAAGGACGTCGACTGGTCCAAATGGGACCGGCTGCTGGCGGCGGTCCACAACCCGGAGCACACCGTTGAGGTCGCGCTGGTGGGCAAGTACATCGACCTGCCCGATGCCTACCTTTCGGTGACCGAGGCGCTGCGCGCGGGCGGTTTCGCCAACCAGACGCGGGTGAAGATCCGTTGGGTTCCCTCCGACGACTGTGCCACCGACGAAGGTGCCGCGGCTGCACTCAACGGCGTGCACGCGATCTGCGTGCCCGGCGGCTTCGGCATCCGCGGTCTGGAAGGCAAACTCGGCGCGCTCAAGTTCGCCCGCGAACGCAGGCTCCCGACCCTGGGCCTGTGCCTGGGCCTGCAGTCGATGGTGATGGAGTACGCCCGCAACATCGTGGGTCTGGAGGGAGCTTCATCCACCGAGTTCGATCCGGACACCAAGCACCCGGTCATCGCCACGATGGCCGAGCAGTTGGACATCGTCGACGGTAAGGGCGACCTGGGCGGCACGATGCGCCTGGGTCTGTACGAGGCGGCCCTGCAGTCGGGCTCCGTGGTGGCCGAGACCTACGGCAGCACCAAGGTCAGCGAACGCCACCGCCACCGCTACGAGGTCAACAACGAATACCGCGACCAGCTCGCTGCTGCGGGCTTGGTTTTCTCCGGCACCTCGCCGGACGGCAAGCTGGTGGAGTTTGTTGAGCTGCCCCGCGATGTGCACCCGTACTATGTCTCCACCCAGGCACACCCGGAACTGAGTTCACGCCCCACGCGGCCGCATCCGCTGTTCGCCGGCCTGATCGCCGCAGCTTTGGACCATGGCAAAGCCAAGGCGCCGGCAAAGTCCGGAGTCTGACGTGCCGGTGCAGCCGGGCGCCTTCGCCGACATCCCGGATCCGCGCCCGCTGGTTGAAAGCCGCACGGTGTACCGCGGCCGGATCTGGGATGTGGTCAGCGATACCTTTACGCTGGGCCAGGGCGACGGCGCCACGCTGGTGCGCGACTACATCGCGCATCCCGGTGCGGTGGCCATCCTCGCGATGGACCCGGAGGGGCGGGTACTGCTGCTGAAGCAGTACCGGCAGCCCGCCAAGATGTCGCTGTGGGAGATCCCCGCGGGCCTGCTGGACATGGACGGCGAGGACTTCGTGGATGCCGCGGCGCGGGAACTGGCCGAGGAAGCCGACCTGGTGGCCGGCCGCTGGAACGTGCTGGTGGACTTCTTCAATTCGCCCGGTTCCTCCAGCGAGGCGATCCGGATCTATCTGGCCAGGGACCTTTCCGAGGTTCCCGCCGACCAGCGGCATGAGCGCACCGAAGAGGAAGCCGAGATCGAGCACCTCTGGGTGGATCTGGACGACGCCGTGGACGCGGTGATGGCAGGCCGGCTGCACAATCCGTCGGCCGTGGCCGGGCTGCTGGCCGCTGCCCGGGCGGCCGCTACCGGCTTCGAGAACCTGCGTCCGGCGGATTGCCCGTGGCCGGAGCACCCCAGCCAGCGACCCAGCGGAGCTGCTGACTCCGGCCGGGACTGAGCAGCCATGTTGCCGGTGCAGGCCCCGCCAGCCAAGGGAGATGAATTCAGCGCTACGGCACTGGGTCGCGCCGTGGGCGACTACCTGCAGCACATGGCGGTGGAACGCGGACTGGCAGCCAACACCGTGGCGGCCTACCGCAGGGACCTGGGCCGCTACCTGAGGTTCCTGCAGGAACGATCGGTCAGCGAGCCGGCCTCGGTCAGCCGCCACGAAGTCACGGCCTTTGCCCAGGCCCTGTCCGACGGGTCCGACGGCGCTGCCGCCCTGAGCGTCAGGTCGGCGGCCCGGACCATTGTGGCAGTGCGCGGCCTCCACAAGTTCTGGACACTCGAAGGCATCACGGAGACCGACCCGGCCACCGACGTGCATCCGCCGATGCCCGGCAAACGCCTGCCGAAGGCCATCTCCGTAGCCGAGGTGACCCGGATCCTCGAGTCCACCGGATCGGACAGTCCCACCGGCCTGCGTGACCGGGCATTGCTGGAGTTTCTCTACGCGACCGGCGCCCGGATCAGCGAAGCGGTGGGCCTGGACGTTGACGATGTCAGCGTCGAGCCGCAAGGTGACGGGCCCGCCGTCGTCCGTCTTTTCGGCAAGGGTTCCAAGGAGCGGCTGGTGCCGCTGGGCTCCTATGCCGCCAAGGCGGCCGACGCGTACCTGGTCCGCGGACGGCCGGCACTGGCCGCCAAGGGACTTGGGACGCCGGCTCTGTTCTTGAACGCCCGCGGCGGCCGGCTGAGCCGCCAAAGCGCCTGGACCATTCTGAAGGCGGCCGCGGAGAAGGCCGGCATTACCCAGCCTGTTTCTCCGCACACCCTGCGGCACTCCTTCGCCACCCACCTGCTGGAGGGCGGCGCGGATGTCCGTGTGGTGCAGGAGATGCTGGGCCACGCGTCCGTCACCACCACGCAGATCTACACGCTGGTCACCGCCGATACGCTCCGTGAGGTCTACGCCGCAGCGCATCCGCGCGCCCTGGGCTAGGGCGGCGGAGCCGAAGGGCAGGCCGCCCGTTCCGGGCTAGACTCGCTCCCATGACCGTTGCCGTTGCCCTGTGCTTCCTGCTGAGGGAAGAATCCGGGCAGAGCTGCGTGCTGCTTGGCCGGAAGAAAACCGGCTTCGGCGTCGGGAAAGTCGTGGGGGTCGGAGGGAAACTGGAGGCGGGGGAGTCCGACGGCGACGCTGCATGCCGCGAGATGCAGGAGGAAACCGGGGTGCGCGTCAGGCCCGAGGACCTGGAACTGGCCGGACGGATTTTCTTCGACTTCCCGGCGCAGCCGGCGTGGAACATGGACACCGCCCTCTTCGTCGCGCGGCGCTGGAGCGGCGTGCCGGTCGAGTCGGCGGAAATCGCCCCGTCCTGGCACCGCGTGGACCAGCTGCCGCTGGGGCTGATGTGGCAGGACGCCGGGCACTGGCTGCCGCTGGCGCTTTCGGGGGACCAGCCGCGGCTGCGGGTGGTGATGCGGCCGGATAACGAAACGGTGGCCGACGTCGAGAATCTCGACACCGGCCACCGGGTGGCCTGGCAGTTCTAGCGGTCCAGCGCCCGCTGGCCGGGTCCGTTGTACTCACTGAGCGGACGGATCAGCGAGTTCGATTCCAGCTGTTCCATGATGTGCGCCGTCCAGCCGGTGATCCGGCTGGCCACGAACAGCGGGGTGAACATTTCCGTATCGAACCCCATCAGGTGGTAGGTGGGGCCGGCGGGGTAGTCCAGGTTCGGCTTGATGTCCTTCGCCTCGGCCATCGCGTGCTCCAGCCCGTCGTACAGGCCGAGGATTTCGGGGCGGCCGTAATAATCGATCATCTTGTCCAGGGCGGCCTTCATGGTCGGCACGCGGGAATCGCCGTGCTTGTAGACCCGGTGGCCGAAGCCCATCACCTTCTTCTTTTCCGCCAGGGCCTGCTCCATCCAGGTCCGGGCCCGGGCGGCGGCCTCCTCGCGGGATTCGTCGGTGCGGATGCCGATTTGTTCGAAGGTGTGCATCACCGCTTCGTTGGCGCCGCCGTGCAGCGGGCCTTTCAGCGCGCCGATGGCACCGGTGACGGCCGAGTGCAGGTCGGACAGCGTGGAGGTGATGACCCGGGCGGTGAAGGTGGAGGCGTTGAACGAGTGCTCGGCGTACAGGATCATGGAAATGTTGAACGCGTCCACTACCTCGGGGGCTGCCTCCTCGCCGAAAGACATCCAGAGGAAATTCGCCGCGTAGCCCAGGTCATCGCGCGGTTCCACCAGCTCCTGCCCGCGGCGCCGGCGCTGGTCGTAGGCCACCACCGCCGGGAACGCCGCAAACAACTCCAGGGCCTTGGCCATGTTCGCTTCCGGCGACGAGTCCTCGGCCAGCCGGTGGCGGGCTCCGATCACGCTGGCCGCCGTCCGGCAGACGTCCATCGGATGGGCTTCAACCGGCAGCGAATCGATGACCGACTTCACCACCGGATCCAGTGCGCGGCCGCCACGTTCGGCGGCGCTGAAGTCCCGCAACTGGTCCGCGTCGGGCAACTCCGAGTTCCACAGCAGATACGCCACCTCTTCGAAGCTGCAGTGCGCGGCCAGGTCCTGGACGGGGTAGCCGCGGTACAGCAGCGAGTTGGTCTCCGCGTTGACCTTGGAGATCTTCGTGGTGTCGACGACGACGCCGGCCAGCCCTTTGTGGATCTGCGGTGCTTCAGTGGTTGCATCGGTGCTCATGACGACTCCTATGTCTTGTGGTCAGTGCTGACCGGGCACTTGGAAATTGAATACAGAGGTGTCGAATTGGTTATACGCCTCATAATCCACCAATTCGTACAAACGCGCACGGGTCAGCATGTGCGGGACCTGTGCTTGCTGGGTTCCGTCGGCCTTGATCGCGTCCAGGGTCCGCTCGGCGGCCCCCATGGCGCTGCGCAGCAGGGTCACCGGGTAGATGACCATGTTCACGCCTACCGAGGCCAGTGCTTCGGCGGTGAACAGATCGCTCTTGCCGAATTCGGTCATGTTGGCCAGCACCGGCACGTCGACGGCGTCGCGGATGGCGGCGAATTCCTCCAGGGTGCGCATGGCTTCGGGGAAGATGGCGTCCGCTCCGGCGTCGACCAGCGCGCGGGCGCGGTCCTGTGCCGCGGCCAGGCCGTCCACGGCGCGGATGTCGGTCCGGGCCATGATCAGGAAGTTCGGATCGCGGCGGGCGTCGGCGGCGGCCCGGATGCGTTTGCTGGCGGTCTCCAGGTCCACCACGTTCTTGCCGTCCAGGTGGCCGCAGCGTTTGGGGTTGAACTGGTCTTCGATGTGGCAGCCGGCCAGGCCGGCGTTTTCCAGTTCCTGCACGGTGCGGGCCACGTTCATCGGTTCGCCGAAGCCGGTGTCGGCGTCCACCAGGGCGGGCAGGTCGGTCATCCGCGCGATTTGTCCGGCCCGGGTGGCGACTTCGGTCAGCGTGGTCAGGCCGATGTCCGGCAGCCCCAGGTCGTTGGCCAGGACCGCGCCGGAGATGTAGACGCCGTCGAACCCCTTCTCCTGGATCAGCCGCGCGGAGAGCGGGTTGAACGCTCCCGGGAACTGCTGCAGCTCTCCGGACGCCAGTGACTCGCGCAGCGTCCGGCGCTTCTGCTCGGGTGTTGTGGCGGGGTAGAGCATTTAGAACAATCCCTTCGGGCCCGCGGAGAGGTCGATGACCCCGTTGGCGGCCTGGATATTCAGCTGGTCCAACTCGCCGGCGGCCAGTTCGGGCAGCCGCTCGACGGCGGCCAGGAACCTGTCGATTTCGGCATCGTCGACGATCCCGGCGGCCAGGGTGCGCAGCTTGTGGACGTACTGTTCGCGGGTGAACGGGCGTGCGCCCAGCGGGTGGGCGTCGGCCACGGCGATTTCGTCGGTGATGACGGTCCCGTCATTCAGCGTGAACTCCACCGAGCCGCCGAAGGCCTTCTCGGCGATGTCCAGCGAATGGTAGCGGCGGGTCCACTCCGGGTCTTCCTCGGTGCTGACCTTATGCCAAAGCGCCACGGTGTCCGGCCGGCCCGCCCGCTCGGGGGCGTAGGAGTCTACGTGGTGCCAGACGCCGTCCTGCAGGGCCACGGTGAAGATGTACGGGATCGAGTGGTCCAGTGTTTCGCGCGACGCCGTCGGGCTGTACTTTTGCGGGTCGTTGGCGCCGGAGCCGATCACGAAGTGCGTGTGGTGGCTGGTCTTGATCAGCACGGACTTCACGTTCTCCGCGTCGGCGGCCTCGGGGTGTTCCCGGTGCAGCTTGCGGGCCAGATCGATCCAGGCCTGCGCCTGGTATTCGGCCGAGTGTTCCTTGGTGTAGGTGTCCAGGATGGCGCGCTTCGCCTCTCCCGGTGCCGGCAGCGGGACGGTGTAGGAGGCGTCCGGGCCGTCCAGCAGCCAGGCGATGACGCCGTCTTCGCCTTCGTAGATCGGCACCGGCGAGGTCTGCCCGCGCATGGCCCGGTCCACCGCTTCCACCGCCATCTTGCCCGCGAAGGCCGGTGCATGGGCCTTCCAGGTGGAGATCTCGCCCTTGCGCGACTGGCGGGTCGCCGTCGTCGTGTGCAGCGCCTGGCCGACGGCCTGGAAGATGGTTTCCACGTCCAGGCCCAGCAGCGTTCCGATGCCCGCTGCAGCCGACGGGCCCAAGTGGGCCACGTGGTCGATCTTGTGTTTGTGCAGGCAGATGGCCTTGACCAGGTCCACCTGGATCTCGTAGCCGGTGGCGATGCCGCGGAGCAGGTCGCGGCCGTTTGAACCGACATGCTGGGCCACCGCGAGGATCGGCGGGATGTTGTCGCCCGGGTGCGAGTATTCGGCGGCCAGGAACGTGTCATGGTAGTCCAGTTCGCGCACCGCCACGCCGTTCGCCCACGCCGCCCACTCCGGCGAGGTTTTCTCCGCGATGCCGAAGATGCCGGCGCCGTTACCGCCGCCGGAGAGGGGGTGGCTCAGCGCCTGTGCCCGCGCGGCGACGATGGGGCCGCGGTTCAGCGAAGCGATGGCCACCGAAGCGTTGTCGATGATCCGGTTGATCACCATGTCGGCCACGTCGGCCGAAACCTCCACCGGATCGGTGGCGACCTGGGCAATCTTGTAGGCGAGCTGGTCCTCTCGCGGCAGGTTCTCTTCGCTGCGGTAAACGCGCACTTTGTGGTCGACGGTCATTAAACTGTCCTCTCGGCTGGCAGATCGGGTCGATGGTTTGGATCGGTGGACTTGAAATGTTCCAGGCTCTGGTGCAGATGGATGCGGGTGGCCGCCGCTGCCACCTGGCTGTCGCCGCCGGCGATGGCGCCGGCGATGTTGGCGTGTTCGGCTGCCGAGGCCAGCAGCCTGGCCGGATTGTCCCGGGCCAGCCGTCGGATCCTCACCAGGTGGACGCGGAGGTTGGTCATCGCCTGGTGCAGGTAGGTGTTTCCTGCCGCCTGGTCCACGGCAGCATCCAGCCGGCCGACCAGCTCGTAGTATGCCTGCGGATCCGGTGCAGAGCCGCGCATGGCGTCTGCTGCGGCAAGGAATTCCTGCTGCAGCTGGCGGAAACCGGCCGGTTCGCCGCGAGCGGCGGCCAATGCCGCCGCTTGGCATTCCAGAGCCGTGCGCAGTTCGAAGAGCTCGGTGACATTCTCCAGCGAGATGGCGGCGACGACGACGCCGCGTCCGGCATGAGGGGCGGTCAGCCCTTCGGCATTGAGCCGGCCCAGTGCCTCGCGCAGGGGAGTGCGGGAGACGCCCAGCCGGGCCGCCTGCTCAACCTCGCCCAGGACGGTGCCCGGAGGCAACCGCCATTCGACGATGTCCTCCCGCAGCGCCCAGTACGCGCGCTCGCTGGCCCGTAGGGGCGGGCTAGCTGTCCTTGGCTGGTGCCGTTCCGCGATACTCACCCTCCTACTGTATACACGAAAGTCCAAATGACGCTAGGGGAAGCGGTAAAACCACGCTTCCTGTCGAGCTGTGTATACATAACGGGTGGTTGCCGCAACCGATCGACCGGCTGCTGGTGGCCAGGCGGTTGTCGCCCTAGACTTTGTCGATGTGGTGTGGAGCACCATGCCATCCCTTCACGCAGAATGCAGGTGAGTGCAATGGTCGGACGTGTGGTGCATTTCGAAATTCCAGCGGAAGACCAGGACCGCGCGAAAGAGTTCTACACCGCGGCCTTTGGTTGGAATATCAATACGATGCCGGAGATCGATTACACCTCACTGGGGACAACCCCGACCGACGACCAGGGCATGCCAACCGAGCCTGGGGCCATCAACGGCGGCATGTTCCGCCGCGAAGGTGAGCTGACCGGTCCGATCATCACCGTCGACGTTGATGACATTGACGCTGCGTTGGAAAAAATCGGCAACCTGGGTGGATCGACAGTCAAGGCCAAAGGCGCCGTACCGCAGATGGGGTACTTCGCTTACTTTCGGGACAGTGAGGGTAACTTGATGGGGCTGTGGCAGACCGATCCGGCTGCCGGATAGTGTCTGGGGCCCCGCTCCCTTTTCTCGGGTGGCACCCCTAATCTCCAGTTCTCTTCGGATGTGCTGAGCATCGGTAAACGGCCCGCCAAAACGAGTTGAACCTTAGACCTCTACTTGAAGCTAAAGGCTCGCCGATCGTCAGCGGCCTGTCGATCGATAACAGGACCGTCGCTGTAACCTTGTCAGGAAGAAGTACGGCAGCGAAACGATGGAAGCTGGGTTTGATACGTGAGCAGCGAACAAGGTGCGACAACCACTCTGCGGCAAGCGGACGAGGATGTCCTGGGCCCCACCGGCCGACCGCTGACCGAGTTCCCTGAACCGCCCGCCTTGGCATCGCACGGTCCCGCGCGGATTGTGGCAATGGTCAACCAGAAGGGCGGCGTGGGTAAGACCACGTCCACCATCAACCTTGGCGCTGCCTTGGCCGAACTCGGCCGCAAGGTGCTGCTGGTCGATTTCGACCCGCAGGGCGCGCTGTCCGCCGGTCTCGGCACGAATCCGCATGAGCTCGACCTGACCGTCTACAACGTGCTAATGGACCGCAAGACGGACATCCGCGAGGCGATCCAGCCCACCGACGTGGAGAACATCGACCTGCTGCCGGCCAACATCGACCTCTCCGCCGCCGAGGTGCAGTTGGTCAATGAAGTTGCGCGCGAGCAGGTCCTGGCGCACGCGCTGCGCAAAGTGGAGGATGACTACGACATCATCCTTATCGACTGCCAGCCCTCCTTGGGCTTGCTGACCGTCAACGCGCTGACCGCGGCCCACGGCGTGATCATTCCGCTGATCTGCGAGTTTTTTGCGCTCCGGGCGGTGGCGCTCCTGGTGGAAACCATCGAGAAGGTCCAGGACCGGTTGAATCCGCGCCTCCAGATCGACGGCGTGCTCGCCACCATGTACGACCCGCGCACGCTGCACAGCCGCGAGGTCATCGGCCGCCTGCTTGAGGCCTTCGGAGACAAGGTTTTCGAAACCGTGATCAAGCGCACGATCAAGTTCGCTGACGCCACCGTTGCCGCCGAGCCGATCACCAGCTATGCCGGCAATCACGCCGGAGCCACCGCCTACCGCCAGTTGGCCAAGGAGCTCATTTCGCGCGGAGGCGCCCCCTGATGACCCTGACGCCGGCAGGCGAGATGCCTGCTGGTCGTCCTCCGGCAGTTCAGGACTCGGTGTCCCCGGCAGATCAGGAAACGGTGTCGGTCGGCCCGGACGGCGACCGGAAGACGGCCGGGTTTGCTGTGACTTTGGACAACTTCAGCGGGCCCTTCGATCTGCTGCTGGGGCTGATTTCCAAGCACGAAATGGACATCACGGAAGTGGCGCTCTCCCGGGTCACCGACGAATTCATTTCCTATATACGGGGCTTGCAGGCCGACGGCGATGACAAAGCGTTGGACGAAGCCAGCGAGTTCCTGGTCATCGCCGCCACCCTGCTGGACCTCAAGGCCGCCCGACTGCTGCCGACCGGCGAGGTCGAAGACGATGAAGACATCGCCCTGCTCGAGGCCCGTGACCTGCTCTTTGCCCGGCTGCTGCAGTACAAGGCCTTCAAGGAGATTGCGGCGCTCCTGGGACAACGCTTGGCCCGGGAGTCCGACCGCTTTCCACGCCAGGTATCGCTGGAGCCGCACTTTGCCGCGTTGCTGCCGGAGCTGATCTGGCGCACGCCGCTGGCGGAGTTCGCAGCCCTCGCGGCCAAGGCGCTGGAGCCCAAGGAGCCCGCGCCCACCCAGGTCGGCCTCTCGCACCTGCACGCTCCGCCGGTCAGCGTGAAGGAGCAGGCCGCCATCCTGGGCGCCCGGCTCCAGGCCGGCGGGCCGCTGTCCTTCCGCACGCTCACCGCTGACGCGGATGGCACCCTGGTGGTGGTGGCCCGCTTCCTGGCGCTGCTGGAGATGTTCCGCGATGCCGTCATCGCGTTCGACCAGGCGGCCCCGCTGGGCGAGCTGACGGTCCGTTGGACCGGCCCGGACGCGGAATGGACCGGCGAGAACCTCAGCGAAGAGTATGAAGACACCCCGGTGCCGGATACGGCCGCGGACGGAACGGAGGAGACCCATGACTGATCCTGTGAAGGACGCAGCGGGCGGGCCGGAGATGGACGTGGACCAGTTGCCCGGCGGGGCCCGCGCCGCGTTGGAGGCGGTGCTGATGGTGATCGATGAACCGGCCTCGGAGATCGAATTGGCCACCGCGCTTTCCCTGCCGGTGGACACTGTCCTGGCGCTACTGCTGGACCTGCAACGGGATTACGACGGCGGTGCCCCCTCGGGCGGTCTGCCCGCCGCTGCGCCCCGGGGCTTCGAACTGCGCAATATTGCCGGCGGCTGGCGCATCTTCTCTCGCAGCGATTTCGCTCCGCTGGTGTCCGGCTTCGTGCTGGAAGGACAGACCGCCCGGCTGACCCAGGCCGCTTTGGAGACGCTGGCAGTCATCGCCTACCGCCAGCCGGTCTCCCGGGCCCGGGTTTCCGCCATCAGGGGAGTCAACGTTGACTCGGTGGTGCGGACGCTGACTCAACGCGGGCTGATCGAGGATTCCGGCACCGATCCGGAGACCGGAGCCATCCTGTACCGGACCACCTCGTATTTTCTGGAAAGATTGGGTATAGGAAGCATCGGCGAACTGCCGGAGATCGCCCCGCATCTGCCGGGGCTGGAAAACCTGTCCGAGTACGACGACGCTTCGCTCTAGACTGCCGGCAGCCGGCAGCGCCAGACCATTGACGTAGTTCCCACGGGTAAGGATCCACCATGACACAACCGCCTCGTTCCGGCTCCGGACGGAATAATCCCCGCGGCGGAAAGCGTCCCGGCGACGCCCGCCGTCCCGGCGACGCCCGCCGTTCGGACGACGCCCAGCGCCGACCGGAAGGCGGCTCGGCCCAGGGGCGCGGCCGGCCCGTTCAGGGCAGCGGTGCCGGCGGCGCAGGCAGGACCGGTGCCAGCAAGCCGGGTGGCGGCCGCCCCGGCTCCGGCGCCAGCCGGGACCAGAGCCGCAGCGAATTCGGCAAGAGTGCCGGTCAGCCCGGTGCCCGCAGGGGACCGGCCGAACCTGGTGCGGGCAAGCCGGGGAGCCGCAAGCCGTCGACGGCGGGCCCGGGCGCAGGTAAGCCGGCCACCGGCAAACCTTACGGCAGCAAGGCCGCCGGCAAGGCCGGTGCGGGTAAGGCCCGCGGTGCCAAGCCGCAGCGCCCCGCAGGGCCCAAGGCCTTCGGCCGGGAGCGCTTCGGCCAGAACCTGGGCCCCGTGAGTCGACCCGCTCGTGGTTCGCGTTCCGGTGCCGGCGCCGGAGCAGTCTCCGACTTGCACGATCCCGAGGGAGTGCGCCTGCAGAAGGTCCTCGCCGGGGCCGGTGTCGCCTCGCGCCGCGTGTGCGAAGAACTGATCCAGGCCGGACGGGTTGAAGTGGACGGCGTCGTCGTGCGTGAGCTCGGCGTGCGGGTCGATCCCGCCCGCGCGGTCATCCACGTGGACGGTATCCGCGTGCAGATGGATGAGACGCTGACCTACCTGGTCTTCAACAAGCCCAAGGGGGTTGTCTCCACGATGGAGGATCCCGAAGGGCGCCCGTGCATCAGCGACTACCTCAAGCCCCAGCAGGGCCAGCGGCTGTTCCATGTGGGCCGGCTTGACCAGGCCACCGAAGGTCTGCTGTTGCTGACCAACGACGGCGAGCTGGCCAACCGCCTCACCCATCCGTCCTACCAGGTCCCCAAGACGTATCTAGTGCAAGTCCGTGGACCCATGGCTCACGGTGTTGGGGCGCAGATGAAAGCCGGAATCGAGCTGGAAGACGGCGTTTCCTCGGTTGATTCGTTCAAGCTGGTTGACTCCACTCCGGGACACGTCCTGGTGGAAGTTGTGCTGCACTCGGGCAAAAACCGGGTGGTGCGGCGTTTGTTCGACGCCGTCGGCCACCCGGTGGAACGGCTGGTCCGGACCCAGGTCGGACCCATCCGGCTGGGCGATCAGCGCCAGGGCAGCATCCGCGCACTGGGCCGCCAAGAAGCCGGACATTTGCTGGCATTGGTGGGGATGTAGCAGGTGAACCCAGCACATGTGCAGGCCACCCATCTGTCCGGGCCGGTCCTGGTGATCGGAACCGGGCTGCTGGGGGCCAGCATCGGTCTCGGCCTGCGTGCCCGCGGTATTGACGTCCTGCTGTCGGATCCTTCGCCGTCGGCCCAGGCCGTGGCCCAGGACATCGGCGCCGGACGGGTCCTGCCGGCGGGCGAACGCGTGGAGCCACAGTTGGTGGTCGTCGCGGCGCCGCCGGATGTTACCGCCGCCGTGGTGTCCCAGGCGCTGCGCGACTACCCGGACGCCGTCGTCGTGGACATTGCCAGCGTCAAGACGGCCGTCTTCGAGGCCCTGGCCAAGGACCCGGACCTGACCGAGGCCGACCTTGGCCGCTACGTGGGCACCCACCCGATGGCCGGCCGCGAGAAATCGGGTCCGGTCGCCGCCCGCGGCGAGATCTTCACGTCGATGCCGTGGGTCCTGTGCCCGTCGGAATGGTCCTTGCCGGGCGCCGTGAAGACCGCGCAGGCGCTGGCCATCGATCTGGGCGCCGTGGTTTCGAGGATGTCCGCGGACGAGCATGACACGTCCGTGGCGATGATTTCGCACCTGCCCCAGGTGATGTCCTCGCTGCTGGCCAGCCGGCTGCAGGACACCCCGGCGCATGCCTTGTCGCTGTCGGGCCAAGGCCTGCGCGACGTGACCAGGATCGCTGCCAGCGACCCGGCGCTGTGGGTGCAGATCCTCGGCGCCAACGCGGCCCGGCTAGTGAACCTCCTGTACGGCGTCCGCGAAGACCTGGAACGGCTGATCAGGACTCTGGAACAGCCGGAGGCCGACGGCGCCCGGCTGGATATGGCCCAGCTGATCAGCGAGGGCAACGCCGGCCAGGCCCGGATTCCCGGCAAGCACGGTGCGCCTCCGCAGGCGTTCGCGTGGCTGACCGTGCTGGTCGACGACACCCCTGGCCAAATTGCCCGCCTGCTGACCGAAATCGGCGAGGTGGGCATCAACCTGGAAGATCTCCGCCTAGCGCACTCGGCCGGCCAGCCGGTGGGACTGGCGGAGATCGCGGTGCTGCCCAGCAAGCGCCACGAACTGATCGAATATCTCACCTCACATGGATGGAAGGTTGTGCAATGAGCGCGGCGGAAGTGGACATGGCTCGTTACCGGCTGGGCAAGGCCCTGGTGGTTGCCATCGACGGGCCCTCGGGCTCCGGCAAGTCGTCCGTCAGCAAGGAAACCGCGCGCCGGCTGCATGCGTCCTATCTGGACACCGGCGCCATGTACCGCGCCGTGACCTGGTACTGCGTCAACACCGATGTGGACCTGGCCGACGCAGCTGCGGTCGAGCAAGCCTGCAAGGACGTGGACCTGCAGATCGGCACCAACCCGGACGATGAATTTGTGCGCATCGGCTCGACCGACATCACCGACGAGATCCGCGAGCCGTCCATCTCCGCATCGGTCAGCGCCGTGGCCACCACGCTGGGCGCACGGGCCGAACTGGTCCGCCGCCAGCAGCAGATCATTGCGGATTCGGGCCGCCGGATTGTTGCCGAGGGCCGCGACATCACTACGGTAGTCGCGCCCGACGCCGAGGTGCGGCTGCTGCTGACCGCCAGCGAAGAGGCAAGGCTGCGGCGGCGCGGCCTCCAACTGGGCGGCACCCAGAGCGACGCCGACCTGCACGAGCAGGTGTTGGCCCGGGACGCCAAGGATTCGACGGTCGTGAATTTCTCCGAGGCCGCGGACGGCGTTTTCACCGTGGATTCGTCCGATTTGGACTTCGAACAGACCGTGGAAGCGGTGCTCGCCGTCGTGCGGCGTGCCGCGCACTGAGCCCGCCCGGGCCGGAGGATTCACCGCCCCGTCCGCTGGGGTCCGCGCTGGGCCGGCCGGTGGGCAAGGTACTGGACCATCTGGTCTACCGGACCCGCATCCATGGACGCGAAAATGTTCCGGCCGGCGGCCCGGTCATCTTCGCAGGCAACCATCTGAGCTACCTCGACGGTCCGGTGATGGTGGGGGCGCGCCCGCCCGATGCACGTGCTGGTCAAACAGGAAATGTTCACCGGATTCCTCGGCAAGGTCCTGCAGTACTCCGGTCAGATTCCGGTGGACCGCAGCGGTGACCGGGCAGCCCTCGGCGACGCCAAGGCCTTGTTGGCCGAGGGCCGCTGTGTCGGAATCCTGCCCGAGGGAAGCCGGGGCGCCGGGGACGCCGCCGAGGTCACAGACCTACCGGCGGCTGCCCTCGGCGTCCGGGCGTGTTTCAATTGACACTGCAGCCGAAGCGATCCGCCGGCAGTTGTCCGGCCATGTCCGGCACAGCGTGGCGTTCACCGGGCAGCGGCTTCCGGCCGCCCACACCCGCAGCGACAACCGGCTTGCAGCCTACCCAGAAGGAACAGACGATGAGTGAGACCCAGCCCGGATCCTCCCCGGCGGAACGGCCGGCCGACGAGGAATACCGTCCGGCGGGCGAAGACCAGGTCGTCGAGCGCATGCTTGCGCTTGACGACGACGAAGCCGAGTTGCGGGCAGCATCGCTGCGCGCCGGCTTGGCGGACTACGAGCTTGATGACGAAGACGCGGCACTGCTGGCCGCCGGAGAAGAACCCATCTCCGAGGAAGAGCCGCTGCGCGTAGCACCGGTGCTGGCCATCGTGGGCCGGCCCAATGTGGGCAAGTCCACGCTGGTGAACAGGATCCTGGGCCGGCGCGAGGCCGTGGTCGAAGACACTCCGGGTGTCACCCGTGACCGCGTCTCCTACTCGGCCCACTGGAACGGACGCCCCTTCACGCTGGTGGACACCGGCGGCTGGGAACACGACGCCAGGGGGATCCACGCCCGCGTGGCCGACCAAGCCGAAATCGCGGTGGACATGGCCGACGCCGTTCTGCTGGTGGTTGACGCCAATGTGGGCGCTACGGCCACGGACGAAGCGGTCGTGAAGATGCTGCGCCGCAAGAAGAAGCCGGTCATCCTGGTGGCCAACAAGGTGGACGACATGGCCCAGGAAGCCGAGGCCACCACGCTGTGGGGCCTCGGTTTCGGCGAGCCACATCCCGTGTCGGCGCTGCACGGCCGGGGCGCGGCCGACATGCTCGACGCCGTCATGGACGTGCTGCCCGAATTTTCCGCCTATGGGGGACTGGAGCGTACCGGCGGCCCCCGCAGGGTTGCGCTGATCGGCCGCCCGAACGTGGGCAAATCGTCGCTGCTCAACAAGCTGGCGGGCAGCGAGCGGGTGGTGGTCGACTCGCTGGCCGGCACCACACGTGATCCGGTCGACGAAATGATCGAACTTGGTGGACGCACCTGGCGGTTCGTTGACACGGCCGGCATCCGCCGCCGCGTGCACATGCAGCAGGGCGCCGATTTCTATGCCTCGCTGCGAACCCAGGCCGCGCTCGAAAAGGCGGAGGTCGCCGTCGTGCTGCTGGCCGTGGATGAAGTGCTCAGCGAGCAGGACGTGCGCATCCTGCAGTTGGCCATCGATTCGGGCCGGGCGCTGGTGCTCGCCTTCAACAAGTGGGACCTGCTGGACGACGACCGCCGCCGGTACCTCGAACGCGAGATCGAGCAGGATCTGGCCCACGTGGAGTGGGCGCCTCGGGTGAATATTTCGGCCAAGACCGGGTGGCACAAGGACAGGCTGGTGCCGGCGCTGGACCGTGCACTCGAGTCCTGGGACAAGCGCATCCCCACCGGGCGCCTCAACGCGTTCCTGGGCGAACTGGTGGCCGCCCACCCGCACCCGGTGCGCGGCGGCAAGCAACCGCGCATCCTGTTCGGCACGCAGGCGACCTCGCGCCCACCGAAGTTTGTGCTGTTCACCACCGGCTTCCTGGATCCGGGCTACCGCCGTTTCATCACCCGCCGGCTGCGCGAAACCTTCGGTTTCGAAGGCACCCCGATCGAAGTCAGCATGCGCGTTCGCGAGAAGCGGGCACGCAAGCGCTGACCTGGCTGCGGCCGCCGGACAACGTGCCGGCGGCCGCTGCGCCGGGCGGGCCCTCGAGTGGTCATGGCCGGTGCAAAAATGCTGTACAGTATTTGAGGTGGTTCCGCCGGATGCATGAAGGCGGAGCTTCGGGTTGTGGCGCAGCTTGGTAGCGCACTTGACTGGGGGTCAAGGGGTCGCAGGTTCAAATCCTGTCAACCCGACGGAAATGGGCAGCTGACCAGTAGAAGATACTGGTTGGCGGCCCTTTGTGGTTTCCGGCATGATGAACGTCCCGCCGCCCAGCAGGGCAGCGGGACGTTTTTTCATCGAGTGGCCCGAACGTTATGTAGGCCTGGCCTACTTGGCCGGATCTTGCCGCTTCCTTACCTGGGCGGACGACCAGCCCTGCCGGTGGAGTCTCTCGAATCCGTCGAGGAGCAGGTCCAGCGCGAACTCGAACTCAAACTGATCGTCACAGCCGTGACCGATGACCGAGCCGTCGTCATGTTGCGCCGCGGTGGCGACGGTGACAATGTTCGGGTACAGCTCCTGCATCTGGGCGAACATGGCCGCCTGCGCTTCCGGCGTCAGCGCGGGCGGCGCTTCCGCCGCCGGGGCGGCCGACCCGTCGAAGAGCTCCTGGGTGAACCCCCACATCCGACCCCCCAAGGCATGCATGACGTGGTGGGCGAGGTCGGGGGTGAATCCGCCAGCAAGGAAAATGCCGGCGAACGAATCCTGATACTCCAGTACGGCAGGGGTGGGGCGTGCAC
The DNA here is from genome assembly GCF_059091905.1 of Arthrobacter sp. Dra40. Taxonomy (NCBI): domain Bacteria; kingdom Bacillati; phylum Actinomycetota; class Actinomycetes; order Micrococcales; family Micrococcaceae; genus Arthrobacter; species Arthrobacter sp. Dra40. The sequence continues at coordinate 43,202 of NZ_JBNHHB010000024.1, read as the reverse complement.
GGGATTCGATCGCCTGGCGGGCCCACGTGTGGCGCTGGAGCGCCTGCCGGGCGGAGAGCACCCGTAGCCGGATTGCGCTCCTCCAATCGGCCCCAGGGGCCGGCGGGTCGATTTCCCGGATGAGGACCTCCACCATCCCGTCGAGCAGGTCCTCCTTGTCTGCGACGTGCTTATACAGCGCCATTGGGACCACATCGAGCTCCTGCGCAAGCCGGCGCATGCTGAGCGCGTCGATCCCCAGTGTGTCTGCAAGGGCGACGGCGGTTTCCAGGACCCGGCTCCGGTTAAGGCGAACGCGCGCTCTGCCTTCGGCTTTCTGAATCATTCCGTCACCTCTCAACGCATGGCAAAATCCGCCGTTGACAAGTGTACAGCGTACGCTGGGCTGGCGAAGCAGTAGGTGTACGCCGTACACTTTAGGTATCCCTTGAGCCAGGCAACGATCGCCCGTTGCAGGAGAATGACAATGAAATTCACTCAGCAGTCCCGGACTTTGAAGCGAGTTCCGATCGATCCGCTTCGAAAGACCTCGCTGGCCGCCGGCGGGCTCTATCTGCTCACCTTCGTGTCAATCCCGACGCTGTTTCTGTACGGCCAGGTGAAGAGCGATCCGGCCTACATCACGGGGCCGGGCCCGGACACAGCAGTCGTCTTGGGAGGGGTCCTTGAGGTGGTCGTCGCCCTCGCCTGTATTGGCACCGGTGTCGCGTTGTACCCGGTGGTCAAGAGGCAGAACGAGGGCATCGCGCTCGGGTTCGTTGCAGCTCGGACCCTCGAAGCCGGCGCCATCTTTGCGGGTGTTGTGGCCCTCATGTCGATCGTCACGCTCCGGCAAGCCGGCTCTGGCGAAGAGTCGCTGGTCACCGGCCAGGCACTGCTCGCCCAGCACATCTGGACCACCCTTCTCGGCCAAGGCCTCCTCCCGGCATTCAATGCGCTGTTGCTCGGTTCGCTCATGTATAAGTCACGCCTGCTGCCGCGAATACTCCCCGTCTTCGGTTTCATCGGTGCTCCGTTGCTCATCGCGGGTGCTGTCGGCATGCTGTTCGGTCTGTGGGGGCCGGTGTCGCCGCTGTCTGGTTTCGGGGCACTTTTCTTGGCCATATGGGAGTTTGGCATGGGCCTGTGGCTGGTGGTCAAGGGGTTCAAGCCCGAGGCCCTTGCACGTCTCACTTCCGCCGGCTCCGACGTCGCCGCAAACGTTGAGGTGGTCCGGTGAGACCCACGGGCCCTTTCCATTAGCTTGTGCAGGGCCTTGTGTGCCTATACTTTCAGCGATGGCGGGGAACTCGGTTTCTTGCCTGGAGCAACTGGATGTCCATGGTGCGAGAAAGGCAACCTATGAGCAATATTCCCGCCGACCTGAAGTACACCGCTGAGCACGAGTGGGTGGCTGCCGCAGATGCCGAGGGCACTGTGCGCCTGGGTATCACCGACTTTGCCCAAGACGCCCTCGGCGACGTGGTCTATGTGCAGATGCCGGAAGCCGGCTCCTCCATCACCGCCAACGACGTCGTTGGTGAAGTGGAATCGACCAAGAGCGTCAGCGACATTTACGCTCCGGTGAGCGGCGAAGTCGTGGCCGTCAACGACGCGCTGGAGTCCGATCCGGCACTGATCAACTCCGATCCGTACGGGGAGGGCTGGCTGCTGGAGGTGAAGCTGTCGGATCCGGGGGCGCTGGAGACCCTGCTCAGTGCCCCGGAGTATGAACAGCAGGTAGGCTAGAGCTACCGGAACCAAATCGACGGCCAACCGGTCTTAGACCGGTTGGCCGCTACATTTTTACGGAGGATCTATTGATGGTGGGCGACGCTCGCAACGCCGCAAACGACGGGCACGGCCACGGCCACGGCCGGCACCTAGAGGCGCATGCGGAAACCACATCCATCTTTTTGCCGCCGCAGACTCTGGCCCACGTCAAGCCGATGCTCAGCCCCGAGGAAGAGGCATCGGTGGCAGCTTTGCCGGCCGGGTCGGCGCTCCTGATAGCCCACGGCGGCCCTAATGCCGGTGCCCGGTTCCTGCTGGACCAGGACGTCACTACGGCCGGCCGGCACCCGGAGGCGGACATCTTCCTGGACGATGTGACGGTCTCCCGCAAACACGTTGAATTCCGCCGGTCGGGCGACGGCTTCATGGTCGTTGACTCGGGCAGCCTCAACGGCACCTACGTCAACAACGACCGGGTGGACAGCTTGCAGTTGCGGACCGGCAATGAAGTGCAGATCGGCAAGTTCCGCCTGACCTTCTACGCAGGCACGGCGGCAAAGGGGCAGGGCTAACCGGTGCCGGCGCCCCAGCCAGCGCGGCGCACCCTCGGGTCGTCCCGGGAGGGCTACCGCAGCAGCGTCCTCAATATCGGCGAGGTGTTGCAGCAGCTGACGGACGAGTTCCCGCAGATCAGCGCCTCCAAGATCCGGTTCTTGGAGGAAAAGGGCCTGATCAGCCCACAACGCACGCCGGCCGGCTACCGGAAATACACGGGCCAGGACGTTGAGCGGCTCCGTTTTGTGCTGGCGCTCCAGCGGGACCAGTACCTGCCGCTCAAGGTGATCAAGGACTATCTGGACGCGATCGACCGCGGCGAGCGGCCGGAGGCGCTGCCCGGCGGCATGACGCTGGCGCCCAGGATGGTGTCGGACCCGCTGGCCGCTGAACTGAACGGTCGCGGCCGGGCACTGACAAGAGGGGAGCTCCTGCAGGTCAGCGGAGCTTCGCCGGAATTGGTGGACGACCTGCTCGCCTACGGTCTCATCCACGAGCAGGACACGCGTTTCGACGAACACGCGCTCAAGGTGGTTCGCGCCTGCATGCAGTTGGGCAGCCACGGAATCGAGCCGCGGCACCTCCGGTCCTTCCGGGCCGCGGCGGACCGGGAAGTGGGGCTGGTGGAGCGGGCCGTGGCGCCGCTGGCCTCCCGCCGCGACGTCGCCTCGCGTGCCCGTGCCGCGGAAACCGCCAAGGAAATCAGCGATCTGTGCCTGAATCTGCACACTGCCCTGGTCCACGGGCATCTGTCGCAGATGGAGCGCTGAACGGAGGAGCCATGCTCGAACTAGAGGTTGTCGGAGTCCGCATCGAGCTTCCGTCGAACCAGCCGCTGGTGCTGCTCAAAGAAACCGACGGGGAGCGTCATATTCCCATCTGGATAGGCGCTCCGGAAGCCAGCGCCATCGCTTTCGCCCAACAAGGCATCAAGCCGCCGCGTCCCATGACGCACGACCTGCTCAACGATGTCGTGGAGGCGCTGGGCAGGCGCATCACCGAAGTCCGCCTGGTCACCGTGCAGGACACAGTCTTCTTCGCCGAGTTGGTTTTCGACGGCGGCGCTACCGTCAGCTCTCGTGCGTCGGACGCCATCGCGGTCGCTCTGCGCGTGCCGTGCCCCATCTACTGCGCGGACGAGGTGATGGAGGAGGCAGGGGTCAAGATCGCCGAAGCTTCCGACGACGAGGAATCGGGCGGCGAGACGCAGGACAACGCGGAAAGCCAACTGCGCCAGTTCCGCGAATTCCTTGCCGACGTAGAGCCCGAGGACTTCGAAAAGTAGCCGCTGCCGGGATGCAATTCCCGCATTGAAGCCGGCCAGGCCAAGGGCACCGGATCCGACACGCCGCAGCAAAAATGCCAGCGTCTTTGACCGGCGGCCCCCGCCGTTCTAACGTCGAAGCATACAGTTCCCATTGCACCGCAGGCCAACTCAGGGCAGACTGAAACCAGACCTCTGGGCTGACTGCGATGCTCACTTCCCCACAGGGAACTTCGACAAGGAGGGTTCACGTGAGTCCTAAAGGTGATGCAGGCGAGATGCCGCACGCTCGAACGACCGGTGCTGCCATACCCGCAAGCGCCCAGGGCCTGCTGTTCACCGAAGACTTGCCCGTGCTGGACGAGGACGCCGGTTACCGCGGCCCCACAGCCTGCAAGGCAGCCGGTATCACCTACCGGCAGTTGGACTACTGGGCACGTACTGGACTGGTGGAACCCGCCGTCCGCGGCGCGTCGGGCTCCGGCTCCCAGCGCCTCTACAGCTTCCGGGACATATTGGTCCTGAAGGTGGTCAAGCGCCTGCTGGACACCGGTGTCTCGCTGCAGCAGATCCGTTCCGCCGTTGAGCACCTGCGGGAACGCGGCGTGGAAGACCTGGCCCAGATCACCCTGATGAGCGACGGCGCCAGCGTTTACGAGTGCACCTCCGCCGACGAAGTCATCGACCTCGTCCAGGGCGGGCAGGGCGTCTTCGGCATTGCGGTCGGCCGGGTGTGGCGGGAGGTCGAGGGCAGCCTCGCGCAGCTCCCCAGTGAACACGCCGCCGAGCAGCACGAGTTCCACGACGATGAACTGAGCCGTCGGCGCGCAGCGCGCAAAATCAGCTGACCTCAGCACAACTTAACAACAGCGGGAGGGGCTCCGGTTTCGGAGCCCCTCCCGCTGTTATGTCGGATCGGGGCGGTCTTCGCCGCGGTGCGGCAGAGGGAGCCGCTTGGTCAGCTGGGCTGGCGGCGGAGCGCACGGCTGCGCATCCGGCCCGAATCGGTGATGTTCTTGAGCAGGTCGTCGAAGAGCGAGGCGGCCTGCCTGGCGGATTCGCCGGGCCACTGATGGACGGAATGTGCCGCCCCCTGGATCTGCTGCCAGTTCGCTTGCTCAACGATGGTGGGGGAGAGCAGCAGGTCACCGAACATGGTCTTCATTTCCGCCAGCCGGTAATTATGTTCGTTGGAACTGGGCCGGACGCGGTTGGCAACCACACCTGCGGTTTTGAGCTCCGGCGCGAACTCCTCCCGGAACAGGTCGATCGCCCGCATGGTGCGTTCGGTGCCTGCAACCGAGAAGAGGCTGGGCTCGGCCACCAGCAACACCCGGTTGCTGGCAGTCCATGCCATCCGCGTCAGGCCGTTGAGGGACGGCGGGCAGTCGATGAGTACCAGTGAATACCCATTCACGCGCGAGAGCACGGTGGAAAGCCGGCGCAAGTCCCGGCGGCTGAGGTCCGGGCGGTCGTAGATGCCGGAATAGGCCGAGCCGACGGCGACATCAAGGACGTTTCGGCCCGACGACGTGGCCGGGCCGGACTCCGCTGCGCCCACCCAGCCGCTCGGGGCGACGTTCTCGGACAGATCGGCTCTACGTGCGTTCTTAAGCAACCGGCCGATGTCGGTCGGGTGGGACGGCTTGACGCCGAGCCCCGTGGTGGCATCAGCATGCGGATCCAAGTCGATGACCAGGGTGGGAATTCCCGCTGCCAGCGCCGCAGAGGCCAGGCCCAGCGTGACCGAGGTCTTGCCGACCCCGCCCTTGAGGCTGCTGATGCTCACTACTTGCACGTAAAAACCAAAACCTAACGTATCGAGTCGTGGGGCTTCTGCGCCGGATAAGTCTTCACGGCACCCTATCCATCATAGGTGGAGCGCCGCAGGAGACTGTGCCATCGGCGCGGCCACCCGGCGTTTCTCTTCGGCGGCCGCCGCGGCACCGTAACATGCCGTCTGCGAACAACACCAAGGAGGTGATCTGTGCAACACTGGCTTGCCAGTCCAGCGGGCCGTCCGTGAGACTTGGCTCACTGAGTCCGCCGGCTTTGGCGCCGGACGGTCGTGTCTCAAATCCTCAGTCCGGACCCGGCAATGATGCAGGAGTGAAATGTTCTCTAAGATCCTGGTAGCCAATCGTGGCGAAATCGCCATCAGGGCTTTCCGCGCGGCCTATGAACTGGGCGCGAAGACAGTGGCCGTGTTCCCCCATGAGGACCGCAATTCGATCCACCGGCAGAAAGCCGACGAAGCGTATCTCATTGGCGAGCCCGGGCATCCCGTGCGGGCGTATCTCGACATCAACGAGATCATTCGGGTGGCCAAGGAATCCGGCGCGGACGCCATCTACCCTGGCTACGGGTTCTTGTCCGAGAATCCGGATCTGGCCCGCGCGGCTGCCGGTGCGGGAATAGCCTTCGTCGGCCCGAAGGCCGACGTGCTGGAGTTGGCCGGGCACAAGGTCCGCGCCCTGCAGGCAGCGCGCAAGGCCGGGATTCCGGTGCTGAAGTCCACCGACCCCAGCTCCGATCCGGAAAAGTTGCTGGCCGAGGCCGAGGACATCGGTTTCCCGATCTTCGTCAAGGCTGTGGCCGGCGGCGGCGGGCGCGGCATGCGCCGCGTGGATGGCCCGAAGGATCTGCCGGAAGCCCTGGCAGCTGCCATGCGCGAAGCCGACACCGCCTTCGGCGACCCTACCGTTTTCCTGGAGCAGGCTGTGCTGCGGCCGCGCCACATCGAAGTGCAGATCCTGGCCGACGGGCAGGGCAACGTCATGCACCTCTTCGAACGCGATTGCTCGCTCCAGCGCAGGCACCAGAAGGTCATCGAAATCGCCCCCGCACCCAATTTGGACGAGAACATCCGGCAGGCGCTGTACCGGGATGCAGTGAAATTCGCCGAGGCGCTCGGCTACACCAACGCCGGCACGGTCGAGTTCTTGGTGGACACCGTGGGCGAACGGGCCGGGCAGCACGTCTTCATTGAGATGAACCCGCGGATCCAGGTGGAGCATACGGTGACCGAGGAGATCACCGACGTCGACCTGGTGCAGTCCCAGCTGCGCATCGCCGCCGGCGAGAGCTTGGCCGATCTGGGGTTGTCCCAACAGACGGTCTCCGTCAACGGCGCGGCCATGCAGTCCCGAATCACCACCGAGGACCCGTCCAACGGATTCCGGCCCGACGTCGGCAAGATCACCGCCTACCGCTCTGCTGGCGGCGCGGGCGTCCGGCTGGACGGCGGAACCATCTACACCGGCGCCGAGATCAGCCCGCACTTCGACTCAATGCTGGTCAAGCTCACCTGCCGCGGCCGAGACTTTGCGACGGCGGCGGCCCGCGCCAAGCGGGCCTTGGCCGAGTTCCGCATCCGCGGCGTCTCCACCAACATCCCGTTCCTGCAGGCTGTGCTGGAGGACCCGGATTTCCTCGCCGGCAATGTGGCCACATCGTTCATTGACGAACGGCCGGAGTTGCTGAAAGCCCGTGTCTCCGCCGACCGCGGCACGAAGCTGCTCACTTGGCTGGCGGATGTCACGGTCAACAAGCCGAACGGGGAGCTGCCGGTGGCCACCGCGCCGCTGGAAAAGCTGCCCGAACCGGCTCGGCAGGCACTCGAAGCCACCGGCGCCCTGACCGCGGTCCCGGCCGCGGGCTCGCGGCAGCGGCTGCAGCAGCTGGGCCCGGAGAAGTTTGCTGCCGAGCTGCGCGCCCAGACGGCCGTGGCGGTCACGGATACGACCTTCCGCGACGCCCACCAGTCGCTGCTGGCCACCCGCGTGCGGACCAAGGACCTGCTGAATGCGGCACCTGCCGTGTCGGCCCTGACCCCGCAGTTGCTCTCGGTGGAGGCATGGGGCGGAGCGACCTACGACGTGGCGTTGCGGTTCCTCGGCGAGGACCCGTGGGAGCGGCTGGCGGCGCTGCGCCAAGCGATGCCCAACATCTGCCTGCAGATGCTGCTGCGCGGCCGGAACACAGTGGGCTACACGCCGTACCCGGAGGAGGTCACCACGGCGTTCGTCCGGGAAGCGGCCGCCACCGGCATTGATATTTTCCGGATTTTCGATGCGCTCAACGATGTCTCGCAGATGGAACCGGCCATCCGCGCCGTGCGGGAGACCGGAACGGCCGTGGCGGAAGTCGCGCTCTGCTACACGGGCGACCTGCTGGATCCCGCCGAGGACCTCTACACGCTCGACTACTACCTGGGCTTGGCCGACCGGATCGTCGATGCCGGAGCCCACATCCTGGCGATCAAGGACATGGCCGGCCTGCTGCGTCCGGCGGCCGCGGCCAAGCTGGTCTCGGCGCTGCGTGACCGGTTCGACCTCCCGGTGCACCTGCACACCCACGACACGGCCGGCGGGCAGCTCGCCACGCTGTTGGCTGCCGTCGATGCCGGTGTGGACGCTGTCGACGCCGCCAGCGCCGCGATGGCCGGCACCACCAGCCAGCCGTCGATGTCGGCGCTGGTCGCCGCCCTGGCCCACACCGAGCGTGATACCGGGCTGGACCTGACCGCGGTGGGTTCGTTGGAGCCGTACTGGGAAGCGGTCCGCCGCGTCTACGCTCCGTTCGAGTCGGGGTTGCCGGGGCCGACCGGCCGCGTGTATGCCCACGAAATTCCGGGCGGCCAGCTGTCCAACCTCCGGCAGCAAGCCATCGCGCTGGGACTCGGAGAGCGATTCGAGGCGATCGAGGACATGTACTCCGCCGCCGACAAGATCCTGGGCCGGCTGGTGAAGGTGACTCCGTCGTCCAAGGTGGTGGGCGACCTGGCCCTGCAGTTGGTGGGCGCCAACGTCGACCCGGCGGATTTCGCAGCGGATCCGCGGAAGTACGACATTCCGGACTCCGTGATTGGCTTCCTCTCCGGCGAGCTGGGTGACCCGCCCGGCGGCTGGCCCGAGCCGTTCCGCACGAAAGCCCTGGAAGGGCGCAACATCAAGCCCCGCAACGAGGTGCTCTCCGCTGAAGACTCGGCTGCGTTGGCCGCGGATTCGGCCACCCGGCGGGCCACGCTGAACCGGCTGCTCTTTGCCGGCCCCACCAAGGAATTCGAGAAGACCCGGGAAACGTACGGGGATGTCTCCGTCCTGGACACGCTGGACTACCTCTACGGACTGCAGCCGGGGTCCGAACATGTCATCGCGCTCGAGAAGGGCGTCCGCCTGATCGCCATGCTTGGAGCCATCTCCGAGCCGGATGAGAAGGGCATGCGCACTGTGCATTGCACCCTCAACGGCCAGCAGCGCAACGTGACGGTGCGGGACCGCAGCGTCGAATCAGAGGTCAAGGTCGCGGAGAAGGCCGATCCGGGACAGCCGGGACACGTCGCGGCTCCGTTCGCCGGCGCGGTCACGGTGACCGTCAAGCCGGGGGACACCATTCAGGCCGGTGACACCGTGGCAACCATCGAGGCGATGAAGATGGAAGCCGGTATCACTGCTCCGGCAGGGGGGACCGTGGCGCGACTGGCGGTCTCCGCCGTCGAACAGGTCCAGGGCGGCGACCTGCTGCTGGTCATCGACCCGGCGTAGCCGGAAGGCCGGTACACCGAACGGCCCGACAGACGACGGAAGGGCTGCCGCTGTGAAGCGGCAGCCCTTCCGTCGCGCCGGAGCGGTTATTGCCGGACGCTGGTGTAAATCTGCTCCACATACTCGTCGAAATCGGCCAGTACCTGCGCCCGCTTGATCTTCAGCGACGGCGTCAGATGCCCTGACGCCTCGGTGAAATCGGAGGGGATGACGCGGAAGGACTTGATCCCCTCCGCCTGCGAGACCGACCGGTTGGCTTGGTCGATCAGCGCCTGGAGGGCGGTCTTCACGGCGTCGTGGTTGGCCGCTTGCTCCGTCGTGGTGCTGGCCGGCAACCCGTGGCGTTCCAGCCAGCCGGGCAGGGCTTCCTCATCCAGCGTGATGAGCGCGGAGATGAACGGGCGGTTGTCGCCGATCACCACGCATTGGGACACCAGCGCGTCGGCACGGATCTGGTCTTCAAGCTGTGCCGGGACAACGTTCTTGCCGCTGGCCGTCACGATAATTTCCTTCTTCCGGCCGGTGATGCTCAGGAAACCGTCGGCGTCCAGTTCGCCGATGTCGCCGGTGCGGAACCAGCCGTCCTGGAACGCCTCGGCGGTCAGATCGGGCCGGTTGAAGTAGCCGCGGAGCACGCAGATCCCCTTGGTGAGGATTTCGCCGTCGTCGGCAATCTTGACGGCGTTGCCGGGCAGCGGCGCCCCCACCGTGCCGATCTTGATCAGCTGGGGCGTGTTGACGGAGATCGGCGCCGTCGTTTCGGTGAGCCCGTAGCCTTCCAGTACCAGCAGGCCGATGCCGTGGAAGAAATGCCCTAGCCGTTCGCCCAGCGGGCCGCCGCCGGAGACGGCGTGCTCCACGCGGCCGCCCATGGCCTCGCGGATCTTGTGGTAGACCAGCTTGTCGAAGAGCTTGTGCTTGAGCTTGAGCGTCAGCGGCACCTTGCCGGCCGCGTCGGCCCGTGACCAGGCGACGGCAGTGTCAGCGGCGGCGTGGAAGATCTTGCCCTTGCCGCCATCCTCCGCCTTCAGCATGGAGCTGTTGTATACCTTCTCGAAGACGCGCGGAACGGCCAAGATGAACGTGGGCCGGTAACTCTGCAAATCCGGCAGCAGGTTCTTGATGTCCGGGGTATGCGCCACCGTGGCCCCCGCGGCAACGCAGAGCACGGAAATAAACCGTGCGAAGACGTGCGCCAGCGGCAGGAACATGATGGTCTGGGCGCCCTCGTGGGCGACGTCCGGCAGCGCTGCGGCGGCGTTCTTGGACAGCTCCACGAAATTTCCGTGGGTCAGTTCACAGCCCTTGGGCCGGCCGGTGGTGCCGGAGGTGTAGATAATCGTGGCCAGGTCGTCGAGGCCCGCCACGGTGCGGCGTTCCTCCACCTCAGCGTCCGGTACATCGTTCCCGGCGGTGCGCAGCGCATCCAGCGACTCTTCGTCCAACTGCCACACGTGCTTCAGGTTTTCCAAGCCTTCGTCGAGGGCGGCCCGGCGGACCTTGGCCTCATGGGCGGCGCTTTCGGCGAACACTGCCACCGCGCCCGAATCGCCCAGGATCCAAGCGATCTGGCTGGGGGAGGAGGTCTCATAGATCGGCACGGACACGGCGCCCGCGAACCAGACCGCAAAGTCCACCAGCGACCATTCGTAGCGTGTGCGGGCCATGATGCCCACGCGCTGGCCCGGCTGGACGCCGCTGGAGATGAGCCCCTTGGCCAGCCGTGTCACGTCCGCGAGGAATTCGGTGGCACGGATGTCCTGCCAGGCGCCGGACGAATCCTTGCGGGAAAACAAGGCCGGGTTCGATGCCTTCTGCGCCTGCTCAACCACCAGGTCTGCGATGTTGGCATCCCGCGGAACGTCAACCAAGACGGGCACGCTGTATTCGCGCACGTTAGCTCCTCACTACTTCAGCTGTGGCCAGCTCTGCTCAGCCTCCCTGACGGAGGTTGCCTTTAGCCTATAACCTAAATCACAGGGCCTACCGGCAGGTAACCTACAAAACGGTAACGGTCCTTGGTGCTCCAGCGGCCCGGTACGTGGGCTCGACTTGCCTACGATGGGGAGGTGGAGAACAGCGGACTGGCGGTGGGGATCGATATCGGCGGCACCAAAGTGGCGGCCGGTGCCGTCGATGGTTCCGGGAACGTGATCGCGGAACTGGTTCGCCCGACCCCGGGCCACGATCCGCGGGACGTGGAAGATCTTATCGCGGCGCTGGTGCGCGACTTGGCGTCGGAACACCAGATTGTGGCGGTGGGCGTGGGGGCGGCCGGCTGGATGGACCTCGCCGGCGGCACCGTATTGTTCAGCCCGCACCTGGCATGGCGGAACGAACCGCTGCGGGACAACCTGGAACGGCTGCTCCGCCGGCCCGTCACTGTCGTCAACGACGCCGATGCCGCCGCCTGGGGCGAGTTCCGGTTTGGTGCGGGGGCGGGGGAGTCGCGACTGGTGTGCATTACCCTGGGCACGGGCATCGGCGGAGCGATGGTGATGGACGGCCGGCTGGAGCGGGGCCGCTGGGGAGTTGCGGGGGAATTCGGGCATCAGGTCATCATGCCCGGCGGACACCGCTGCGCATGCGGAAACCGCGGCTGTTGGGAGCAATATGCCTCGGGTAACGCCCTGGGCCGCGAGGCCAGGGAACTGGCGGCGGCGAATTCGCCGGTGGCCCAGCGATGGCTGCAGGCCGCGGGCGGCATGGTGGAGGACATCACCGGCGCAGTAGTGACGGAACAGGCCAAGCGGGCCGACCCGGCCAGCGTCCGGCTGCTGGAAGAGACCGGCGAATGGCTGGGGCTGGGGCTGGCCAACCTGGCCGCGGCGCTGGATCCCGGCCTGTTCGTGATCGGCGGGGGACTCTGTGAAGCCGGAGATCTGCTGCTGCAGCCGGCCCGCCATGCGCTGGAGCGGAACCTGACCGGCCGGGGTTTCCGCCCGCTGGCGGACGTCCGGCTGGCGGCCTTGGGGCCGAAGGCAGGAATGATCGGTGCCGCAGACCTCGCCCGGGCCGCCGCCGGCTGAAACCGGCGCCGGTCGCGTCAGACGCGTGCCCCGTCGTCGTACCCATCGCGTTCCTTCGGCAGCCGGAAGAGCAGGTAGACGGCGGAAGCCACGAAAATGACCACCATTCCCAGCACCGCAGCCAAGGGTACGCCGCGCCACAGCATGGCGGTCAGCAGCAGGCCCAGCGGCGATCCCACAGCGCCGATCCACGCCAGCACCAGCAGCGGCTCGCCGGCGCCCAACGGTTCGGGCTCCGGCGGTACGTAGCCCTCGTCGTCGTCGGGTTCCTCGACGACGTAGTCCCGCGGGCCGGATGGCGCACCCGGCGACCCGGCCTCCGGCAGGCGGTGCTCGAAGATATCGCGCAGCCGCCGGGGATCCGTGCCGCCGTCCGCTGCCGGCTGCTCCGGGAGGGGCCCGTCCGGGTTCCCGGAGTCGGTTTCTTCCAGCCGGGCCACCAGATCCTGCCAGACGGCGTCGTCCCGGTCCTGATCATGCCCCGGCACGGCTGGCTCCTGTGTGTGTTGGTGACGTGGCCGCGATGGCGTGGATGAATTCCGCCGATCGGCGGTAGATCAGTTCGGCGTCATGGTCCATGGTGGCCACATGGTAGCTGTCCGCGAGCGGCACCACCTCCAGCCGGGGGGTGCCGATGCGGCGCCGCAGCACACGCATGGAGGACTCCGGCACCGTATGGTCCACGGCGGAGCGGAAAACCAGCGTCGGAGCGGTGACCCGGGGCAGGTCGGCCACCACCGTCTTGAAGAGCTGACCCAGTTGGTGGGCTGCCGCCACCGGGGTGCGGTCGTACGCGCCCTCATCGATGCCCGGCATGTTGATGTCATTGCCAATGGCCGGCACCGATTTCAGGACGTACTTCATCAGTCCGGTGAACGGTGCCCGAGGGTCGGCGATGGTTAGCCCCGGGTTCACCAGCAGCACGCCGGAGACCGGACGGTGCGCAGCCAGCCGCAGTGCGAGGGCGCCGCCCATGGACAGACCGGCGACGAAGACCTGGCTGCGCTCGCGGGCGAGTTCGGCGAAAGCCTGCTCGGCCGCTCCGTACCAGCTTTGCCAGCGCGACGTTCCCAGATCCTGCCACGTGGTGCCGTGGCCGGGCAGCAACGGCAGCCGCACCGCGAAGCCGGCATCGGCCAAGCTCTCCGCCCACCCCCGCATGCTGCGCGGGGAACCGGTGAAGCCATGCAGCAGCACCACGCCCAGACGGGAACGGGGGCCGTGCCCGGAGCTGGAGAAGGCCCCGTCGAGAGCAGAAGTCATGGCACTATCGTGTCATTATGGGAGCCGTTCGGCCATTGATTGCCGTCCTCCTCCTTCTCCGGCGTTGCCCGCGGCGCAGCCACGCAGACGCCAAGCTGGAGTAGAGTCTCAAACGGAATTGTTATGCGGCCTGGGGCGGCGGAATGGAAAGGCACACGTGTTCTACTGGTTTATGAAGACCATTGTCGTGGGGCCGGTGGTTCGCCTGCTCTTCCGGCCGTGGGTCAAGGGCCTGGACAACATTCCGGATAACGGGCCCGCCGTGCTGGCCAGTAACCACCTTTCCTTCTCCGATTCGATTTTCCTGCCACTGGCCGTGTCCCGGCCCGTGGTGTTCCTGGCCAAGAGCGAATACTTCACCGGCAAGGGACTCAAAGGCAAGCTCACGGCGGCGTTTTTCAAGATGACGAACCAGCTGCCGATGGACCGCTCGGGCGGGGCGGCCTCGGCCACCTCCCTGTTGGCCGGCCGGGACGCGCTGCAAGAGGGCGGGTTGCTAGGCATCTACCCGGAAGGAACCCGGTCGCCGGACGGCAAGTTGTACCGTGGCAAGACCGGCGTAGCCAAGCTGGTGCTGAGCACCGGGGTGCCGGTCATTCCGGTGGCGATGATCGGCACGGACAAGGTCCAGCCGATCGGCCGGCGCATCCCCAACATCCGCCGGGTGGGCATCATCATGGGCAAGCCGCTGGACTTTTCCCGCTACAAGGGTCTGGAAGACGACCGGTTCATCCAGCGCTCGGTCACCGACGAGATCATGTACGAGATCATGCGGCTCTCCGGCCAGGAATATGTCGATTCGTACGCCAGCACGGTCAAGGCGCGGCAATCGGCACGCAAGCCGGTGCGCGGGGAAAACCAGCGCCAGGCCGCCGTCGGACTGCCCGCAGAGCAACCGGAACCACCGAAGACCAAGGCGCCCGGCGCCATCACGGTGATCGGCGCAGCAACGCCTACCGCCGAGGTGCCGGCACCTCCCGGGCCGGAGAACGGGCTGCGGCGAGCAGCGGAACCGGCGAACGGCAAAGCTGCAGCCGCCGCACCCTCCGCCGCACCTTCAGGCGCCCCTTCAGGCGCCGCACCGAACGGCGTGGCCGGACGGAGTGAAGCAGTCGGCGGAACCGCCGCTCAGCAAGGGGACACGCCCGGGCTTCCGGACAGCGGCGGCACGGCCCCGGGATTGGGTCAGGACGGCCCGCACTAATCCGGCCGCATTGTGACGGCGAGTCGTCGGAGCATGACTTCTCCACATGAAGCCGGGCAGAGCCGCGGTCTACGATTGAGGCGTGACCGATACAACCTTTACTGCTTCCGTTCCCGACCAGCTGCCTACGGCGGCGAACTACCCCGGTTTGGATGACTGGCGCGACCTGCCGGTGGTGCAGCAGCCCAGCTGGCATGACGCCTCGGTCCACGCCTCCGCTGTTGCCGAGCTCAACACCCTGCCGCCTCTGGTCTTCGCCGGCGAAGTCGACGTCCTGCGGGAACGTCTGGCCCAGGCCGCCGATGGCAAGGCCTTCCTGCTCCAGGGCGGGGATTGTGCCGAGACCTTCGGTGCTGCCACTGCCGACAAGATCAGCGCCCGGGTCAAGACCATTCTGCAGATGGCCGTGGTGCTCACCTACGGCGCCTCGCTGCCCGTGATCAAAATGGGCAGGATGGCCGGGCAGTTCGCCAAGCCCCGTTCGTCCAACGACGAGACCCGCGAAGGCGTGACGCTGCCGGCCTACCGCGGCGACATGGTCAACGGGTTCGACTTCACCCCCGAGTCCCGCGCCCACGATGCCAGCCGGATGGTGCAGGCGTACCACACCTCCGCCTCCACGCTGAACCTGATCCGGGCTTTCACGCAGGGTGGATTCGCCGACCTGCGACTGGTGCACCACTGGAACAAGGGCTTCACCGCCAATCCGGCACATTCCCGCTACGAGTCGCTCGCGCGCGAAATCGACCGCGCGGTGAGATTCATGGACGCATGTGGAGCCGACTTCGATGCGCTCAAACGGGTGGAGTTCTTTGCCAGCCATGAGGCGCTGGTGCTGGACTATGAGCGGGCCCTGACGCGCATCGATTCGCGTACCGGCCTGCCCTACAACACCTCCGGGCATTTCCTCTGGATCGGCGAACGCACCCGGCAGCTGGACGGCGCCCACGTGGAATTCCTGTCCAAGGTCCGCAACCCGATCGGGGTCAAGCTGGGACCGACCAGCTCGGCCGACGACGCCCTGCGGCTGATCGACAAACTGGATCCGGAACGCGAGCCCGGACGGCTGACGTTCATCACCCGCATGGGTGCAGGCAACATCCGCCAGAAGCTGCCGGAACTGGTCAAGCGGGTAACGGCCAGCGGCGCCAAGGTGCTCTGGGTGACGGACCCCATGCACGGGAACACCGTCACCTCGCCGAACGGCTACAAGACCCGGAACTTCGACGACGTGATCGACGAAGTGCGCGGCTTCTTCGATGTCCACCACGAACTCGGGACGTTCCCCGGCGGCCTGCACGTGGAAATGACCGGCGACGACGTGGCCGAGTGCCTCGGGGGTGCCGATCCGATCGACCAGAACGCGTTCTTGGACCGTTACGAGTCCGTCTGCGATCCGCGGCTGAACCACATGCAGTCGCTGGAGATGGCGTTCCTGGTGGCCGGAGCGCTCTCCCGCCAGCAGTAGCCGCCCCGGCTCTGAGGAGCACACGGCAGAGGGCCCGGAACCATCGAACAGGTTCCGGGCCTTCTGCCGCTCAGGGGTGTCTGACCCGGCCGGCCCGCCCGGGGGACGGCCACTGCCGGAATCACACCACGGTCAGTGTGATGACGGAGCCCTCGGGGACCGACTCATTGACCGGATCCTGGGCCCGGACCGTGCCGAAGAAGCCGCCGAGGATCTCGTTGACTTCCACCTCGAAGCCAAGTTCCTTCAGCTGGCGCTCGGCGTCGTCTATCTGCAAGCCAACCATGTCCGGGACTTCGACCATCCGCGGTCCCTTGGAGAGGGTCAAGGTGACCGTGTCGCCGCGGATCACCTGTCCCTCGGCAGGAGCCTGCGCGGCGACCGATCCCTCCGGGACGTTGCGGTCAAAGATTGCCTCGGGTGCTATCTCCACCTTCAGCCCGGCACCTTCCAGGACGGCGGCGGCATCACCCTGTGGCTGTCCGATCACCTGGGGGACGTCAAAAGGCTTTGGCCCCTTCGAAACTGTCAGCTCGACGGCGGAGCCCCGCCTGAGCTGTTCGCCTTCGCCAGGTTTGTGGCTGAGGACCGTGCCCGCGGCGACGTCCTCGTCGTAGGCCTTTTTGACCTTGCCGGCGGTGAGATTGGCTTCTTCAAGTGCGGCGGTGGCCTTGTCCAACGTCATGCCGGCCAGCGGCGGGACCGCGAACAATTCCGGCCCCTTCGACACCACCAGCGCCAGATGCTCGAACCGGCGTACTTCGATGGGCGCGTCAGGCTCCGTGCCCACGGCGATTCCCTTGGCCACCTTTTCGTCGAAGACTTCTTGGAGCCTGTACTCCAGCCCCTGCTCCTGAAGCATGCTCTGGGCTTCCGCCACGGGTTTTCCGGCGACGTCCGGTACGGAAACGAGAGCGCCGGGGCCCATCCCGAAGAACCATCCCGCGGCGGCAACCAGGGCGGCAACGATCGCCAGCACGACAATCCAGATCACGCCGCGGCGCCGAGGATTGCCGCGGCGAAGGTTCTGTTCAGGACGCCGGGCGCTTCGGGCGAGTTCCCGCTGGCGCTTCTTCGACTCACGCGCGGACAGCGGCCGTTGCTCGCCAGCCGGTGCCTCGGCAACCTGGCCGGCGCTGAAGATCTGCGTGTGCTGGGCAGGACGGGAGATCACGGTGGTGCGATGTGGGTCGGAGGCGATGACCTCGGTGGCGGATGTCCCCGCTTCCCCGGCCGGTGCGGTCTGGAGATCCAGTTGTGCATCGCTGAGCGACTTGTGCACGTGTCGCAGTTCGCCGAGCAGGGCTGTGGCATCCACCGGCCGCTGTTCCGGGTCCGAACCCGTGCACCAGAGCACCAGTTCGTCCAGATCGGAAGCGAGCCCGGGAACCAGGGTGGACGGCGCCGGAACGGTGGAATTGACGTGTTGGAAAGCCACCTGGATGGGTACGTCTCCGGTGAAGGGCTGACGCCCGGTCAGCATCTCGAACAGCATGATGCCCACGGAGTACACATCGCTGCGTTCATCGGCCGCCGTGCCGGTGACCAATTCCGGCGGCAGATACGCCACCGTCCCGATCAGGGTCCCGGTGCTGGTGCTGGTGGTGACCGCGCGCGCCAGGCCGAAGTCTCCCAGCTTGATCCGTCCGTCGTCGGACATCAGGACGTTCTCCGGCTTGATGTCGCGGTGGACCAGGCCGGCGGAGTGCGCGGCCGAAAGCCCCTCGATGACGGGGTCCAGCACGGCCAGCGCGTGCCGGGGCGTCAGCGGCGCGGAATCGTTCAGCAGGTCGCGGAGCGTGTGCCCGCGGACGTATTCCATCGCCAGATAGGCGACATTGCCATCGAAGCCTTGGTCGTAAACCCCCACCACATGGGGGTGCGAGAGCCGGGCCGCCGATTTGGCTTCGCGCTCAAACCGCTCGAGGAAGCTTCGGTCTTCGGCCAGATACGGGTAGAGGACCTTGAGCGCCACATTGCGGTCCAGCCGGGTGTCGGACGCCAGATAGACGGTGGACATCCCGCCGCGCGCCAGGCGCGAAAGAACACGGTAGCGTCCGTCGATCAGGGCGCCGACCAGTGAATCAGTTGCCGGTTGCTGCACTCTACGATCCTAGTCCGATGAGCGAAAGGACCCGAATCAACTCCGTGGTTCGGGTCCTTTCGCGCCGAGGCCGTGACCGGCTAGAACTTCTTCATGTGCGACTTCACCGAAGCCACATAGGCCTTGGTGTCCTTGTACATGCCGTAGGTCATCACACCGTACTGGCCCTGGTAATAGGACGCGATGGCGATGTCCAGGGACGGGCTGGTGCTGACCAGGGACCGAATAATCGCCACACCGGCGGTCGCATTGTCATAGGGATCCAGCAAATTGAGCTTGCGGCCCACCAAGTCCGAGGCCCACTCGCCAGAAGACGGGATGACCTGCATAGCGCCGATGGCGTTAGCCGGCGAAACGGCGGTCTGCTGGAAGCCGGACTCCTGGTAGGCATGTGCCAGCGCGAGCTTGGGATCGACGCCCATCTTGCGGGCGGTTTCGGCGATGATGTCCTTCATCTGCGCCTGGCTGGGCTGTGGCGTGGAGAGCAGCAGCCGCTTGTTCTCGTTCGCCTTGGACACCACGGCTTCCGGGTAGGTGTAGTGCAGGAAGGTGCTCGGCACCAGCGGTGCGGCGGACGCCGTGCCGACGTTCGACGTCGTTGTTTGCGAGGCCGCCGAATTGCCCGGGACGCCGATCTTCTGGCCCGGGTAGATGATCGACGTCGACTTCAGGCCGCTGGCCTGCAGCAGGCTGGAGAGCGTCACGTTGAGCTTGCCGGCGATGCCGGAGAGGGTGTCCCCGGACTTGACGGTGTAGCTGCCGGAGCCCGTGGCGGTGTTAATCTTGGCCGGCGCCTTGGCCGAGGTTGAGGCGCTGGACACGGACCCGCCGGATACCTTGATCTTCTGGCCGGGGTGAATCACCGACGTGACCTTGAGGTTGTTGGCGGAGAGGACGGAGGCCAGGCTCATCCCGTGGCGGGCGGCGATGCCGGAGAGTGTATCGCCCGGCTTGACCGTGTAGTTGCCGCTGACGGAGGCCTTGCCGGTCTTGGCGGAAGCCTTCGCCGGGGTCTTGGCCGCGGCGCTGGATACGGAGGAAGAGCCGCCGTTGACCTTGATCTTCTGGCCGGGGTAGATGATGGAACTGATCTTGAGGTTGTTGGCCGAGAGGACGGCGCCCAGGCTCATGCCGTGCTTGGCGGCGATGCCCGAGAGGGTATCGCCGGACTTGACGGTGTAGTTACCGGAACTGGAGGCTTTGCCGACCCTGGTGGAAGCTTTAGCCGGGGTCTTGACCGAGGCGCTGGACACGGAGGACTTACCGCCGTTGACCTTGATCTTCTGGCCCGGGTAGATGACCGAACTGATCTTGAGGTTGTTGGCCGAGAGGACGGCGCCCAGGCTCATGCCGTGCTTGGCGGCAATGCCGGAGAGCGTATCGCCGGACTTCACCGTGTAGTTGCCGGCGCCGGACGTGGTCTTCGCAGCCGTGCTGCCGGAGGACTTGGCCGCGGCCGAGCCGCCCAGCTTGATCGTCTGGCCGGGATGAATGACGGTGCTGGCGCTCAAGCCGTTCAGTGAGAGCACCTTCTGGGTGGACAGGCCGTAGCGGGCAGCGATGCCGCTGACCGTCTCGCCGGCGCGCACCGTGTGGGCGGACGGGGTGGTCCGCAGCGCAGCGGGCAACTGGGCGGCGACCTGGGAGGCGGGAATGAAGGCGGCGGCCGGAACCGTGACACCCGGAATTGCTGCCTTAGGTTGCAGCGCGGCGCGGGGCGGGAGTTCAGCCGCCTGCGCAGGCATGGCCAATGCGGCGGAGGACAGCACGACGGCGGGAATCGCCGCGGTAGCTGCCGCGGACAGTAGCACCCGGCGGGGCTGGCTGCGGTCGTTGCGCGTGATCGGGCGCTGATCGGTCATTGATGTCCCTCATCCTTGTTCTGCGGCCTGGCGAGCGTCCCCCAACGGGCCGCACAGTGGTACTGGTGTGCCATTTGTTATCAATGTTAAAAGTGTGACTCAAGTGAATCTACACTATTGACGCATAACACAACAGCCGCAACTGGTGAATGAAGAATGAAGGCGGCGTGTCGGGCTTTTGAAATGGCTCCGGGTGGGTCGCCGTGGCACGCTTATACCGTGAGTGAACTTGAAGAACTGATTGCCGATTGGCTGCCGCTGCCCGACGTCGCAGAGCGGCTGGACGTCTCCGTAAAGGACGTGCGCAGCATGCTGGAGGAACGGGCCCTGCTGGCAGCGAAGGTGGGGGAGCGCCAGATCCGCTCGGTGCCGGCGGCTTTTCTGCTCGAGTCAGGCGTCCTCGAGAGCCTCAAGGGCACGCTGGCGGTCCTAGCGGATGCCGGCTTCAGCGATGAGGAAGCGTTGCGCTGGCTTTTTACCGCCGACGATTCATTGCCCGGCCGGCCCATTGACGCCCTGCGTGAAGGCCGAAAGACCGAGATCCGCCGCCGCGCCCAGGCGCTGGGCTGGTAGCCGGCCGCCTGGCCCGCCGCACTTCGTTGACCTGATTCCGGGGTCCGTCCGCGCTTGGAGGCGGGTGGACCCCGCCCTGCTTTTAAGCGCTGCGGCGCACCGCCGAGTCGGCCAGCCGACCCAGTGCGTGGCGGACCTCTTCGGTCACGGGCAGGGCGGCGAGTGCGTCATCGACCGCAGCCGTTCGTTGGGAAATCATCTGTTCGGCTGCCGCCAGGGCGCCGCTGCTGGTGATCAGCCCGCGGAGTTCTTCCACCATCGGGTCGGAAAGCTCCGGTGAGCCCAGCTTTTCCTCCAGATAGTCGCGTTCTGCCGGCGTGCAGTGGTTGAGGGTGTGGGCGATCAGGACCGTGCGCTTCCCTTCCCGCAGGTCGTCGCCGGCGGGCTTGCCGGTGGTGGCAGGATCGCCGAAGACGCCTAGGACATCGTCCCGGATTTGGAAGGCTTCTCCCAGCGGCAGCGAAAACGCTTCGTAGGCGTCGATCAGTTCGGCTGATGCGCCGGCCAGGGCGCCGCCCACGCTCAGGGGGTGGACGGTGGAGTACTTGGCCGACTTGTAGCGCAGGATCTGCAGGGCGCGGTCGACCGCGGCTTCAACCGGACGGCCCGGGCCGGCGGCTTCCTCCAGCAGGTCCAGATACTGGCCGGCCATGACCTCGGCACGCATCCGGTTGAAGATGGCGCGGGCCGGTGTCCCCGCTGCCGACTCCGCCCCGATGCCGGAAAAGACCTCCTCGCTGAGGGACAGGCAGAGATCGCCGGCCAGCAGGGCGGAGGCCTGTCCATAGCGTTCGGCGTCCAGCGACCAGCCGTTGCGGCGATGCTGCTGTTCAAACCGGCGGTGCACGCTGGGGTTTCCCCGCCGTGTATCCGAGCGGTCGATGATGTCATCGTGGATCAGCGCCGCGGCTTGGAAGAGTTCCAGCGCGACTCCGGCCTGCACGGCCGGTTCGGCCAGCACCGGCCCCCCGGCCCCGCGCCACCCCCAGTACGCCAGCAGCGCACGCAGGCGCTTGCCGCCGGCGGTGAGGTCCGCGATGGCCTCCACCAGCGGCGCCGCGTCCGGGGCCGCCTCGAGCAACAGTTCCTTCTGTTCGCCCAGGAATTGCTGCAACATGCCTGCAACGGCCTGCCGGAAGTCATCCTGCTCGGCAGGACTCGTTGTGGTCAGTGACGATTCCATGCTGCTACCTCCGGTCTGCCCGTGTATGGCGGGATTCCTCTTCGGCCGTGCGGCATGGTGCGGAGCTCCTCGCGATGGTTCTGATGTCTGCAGCCCAGTCTAGACAATCGTGTGCCACAGCCCGCGCGGCGGCGAGTGCATGGGACGACGGCTGCCAGCCTACGATTGTCCTGTGACCTCCCCGGACCAGCAGAACTGCACCATCCTCCACGTGGATATGGATGCCTTCTTTGTTGGCGTGGAACTGCTGGAGCGGCCCGAGCTTGTTGGGCTGCCGGTGATCGTGGGCTCTGCCTCCGGCCGGGCAGTGGTGCTGTCGGCTTCCTACGAGGCCCGCAAATACGGGGTTCGCTCGGCCCTGCCTATGGCGCGGGCGCGCATGCTGTGTCCACAGGCGCAGATTATCGAGCCCAGCCACACGAAGTACCAGCAGGCCTCGGCACGGATCATGGCGATCTTCCGCGAGATCACTCCGCTGGTGGAGCCGCTCAGCGTCGATGAGGCCTTCCTCGACGTGGCCGGCGCGCGACGGCGGCTGGGGGAGCCGCTGGAGATTGGGGCGCTGATCCGCCGCAGGATCTCCGCCGAGTTGGGGCTGACCGCGACGGTGGGCATCGCGGCCTCCAAGTTTGTGGCAAAGATTGCTTCCACCCACGCCAAGCCGGATGGGCTGCTGCTCGTCCCCGAGGCGGACACGCTGGCCTTCCTGCATCCCTTGCCGGTTGGCGCGTTGTGGGGCGTCGGGGCCAAGACGGGCGAGGTTCTTGCCCGCCTGGGCATCCGTACCGTGGGCGATGTGGCACAGACTCCGCAGGCCGCGCTGCACCGCGTGCTGGGTGCCACCGGCGACCACGTCCATCGGCTTGCCTGGGGCATCGACGATCGGGTGGTGACGCCCGAACGCTTTGAGAAGAGCATTGGAGCCGAGGAGACCTTCGAGAAGGACGTCGACGACGACCAGGTGCTGCGCCGCGAACTGTTGCGGCTGGCGTACCGCACGGCGGCGAGGCTGCGGGCCGGCAGCCTGCGGGCCGGAACCATCGCGCTGAAGTTGCGCTATTCCGACTTCACCACCTTGAGCCGGTCGCGGAAGCTGCAGGTGCCGTCCAACAGCGCGAAGCAGCTCCAGGCAGTAGCCGCGGCCCTCTTGGCGGATCTTGGCGAGCGTCCGCAACCGGTCCGGCTGATCGGGCTCCGGGCGGAGCAGTTGGAGGACGCCGGACGCGGCGGCCAGCAGCTCAGTTTCGACGGCCATGAGGATACCTGGCACAACGCTGAACAGGCCTTGGACGAAGTCAATCGAAAGTTCGGAGCAGCCGGGATCCTGCCGGCTTCGTTGCTCCGGCGCGGGGCCCGACGGCCCGTGCCGCCCGACCCGGGAACGGGCCAGCAGGGGCTGCCGGAGCCCGGCGAATGAAATCCTCGTGGGCGGAGTCACAGTTGGGTCACCGCAGCTTTCGATTGGCGGGTTTGCGCTCTATTCTTAGTAGAAGGGGTCAATAAGGTTCCGGTAGGTGTCAGGAACTCTTGTCCCGCGGGGTTCGTTGAACGACTGAGTCAGCCCTCGGGGGACTGGAACAAAGGAGGCTCAGATGCCACTCTCAGAGCATGAGCAGCGGCTGCTGGAACAACTCGAGCAACAGCTGCATGCTGAAGACCCGAAGTTTGCCAGCCACATGGAATCGGCCAGCGGCCGATCGTTGTCGACGCGCCACATTGTGGTGGGTTCCCTCGTCGCGATTGCCGGAATACTGGTCTTGCTCACCGGCATCCTCAGCCAGATCATCGCCGTCGGGGTCCTGGGCTTCGTGATTATGGGCGCCGGCGTTTACTGGGCCACCACGCGGCGGGCCGGGGCGGGGTCGCCGCGGTCCACCGGAAATAAGCAGGCGTCCTCGTCGAAGGGCGGCTTTATGGCCAATCTGGAAGAACGGTGGGACGAACGCCATCACGGCGAAGACCGCTGAGCAGCAGACCCCGTCGGGGACAGCCGCCAAGCTGCTCCACTTTGCTCCACTAGGCATCTGAGCGCCGCTCTGCACGAAGGTAAGGCCCGTTGTATGACGGGTCTTTTCGTGTTTAACGGGCCTTTTGGCGCCGGTTCACTCCTTTTCATCCCCACTGCGGGCCGCGCGGCCGGAACACTGCGGTGAACGAACGCGTCCGCGCCTCCGGGGCGCTCCACCCCCTCCGCATCCCCTCCACTGCGCTCCACGCCTGACTTCCTTGCGGTGGCGCGGAGGGAGTCAAACATTTCCAGCTACAAAACCGGGTCGATACAGTTGACTGTGGCTTGATGTGGAGTAAAGTGGAGGACATAAGAGGGTAGTGGTGACGCAGGGGGTCGACGGTCTCCTCCAATCGGCAAGGCGGTGGCGATGTTCCTCGGGACACATTCGCCGCGGCTGGACGAGAAGGGGCGACTGATACTTCCCGCAAAGTTCCGCGATGAACTTGCCGACGGTCTCGTCCTGACGAGGGGCCAGGAGCGTTGCATCTACGTCTTCAGCCAGAAGGAATTCGAACGGGTACACGAGGAGATGCGGAAGGCTCCGATATCTTCCCGCCAGGCCCGTGACTACATTCGCGTCTTTCTGTCCGGAGCCTCTGACGAAGTACCTGACAAGCAGGGCCGGGTCACCATCCCGTCGGCACTGCGAAGCTATGCAGGGCTGGGCAGGGAACTGGCAGTGATCGGTGCGGGTACCCGCGCGGAGATCTGGGACGCCCAGGCCTGGGACAACTACCTACTGGAGCAGGAAACCGCCTTCTCCGAAACAGACGAAGATGTATTGCCCGGAGTCTTCTGACCCGGTACCACAACACAACACTCGGCACGGACGTTCTTGGATGAGATCTCCAGCCGCCCGGCAGGTTCAACCTGGCTCACTTCCCCGGAGCCAGGCGGGGCAGGCCAGGCGCGGATGGGGATCTGGTTCAAGGACCTTCGGCCTTAAAGACTTCAGGGCCAGCCGGCCCGGCGGACGAGACAGACAGCAGCAGGAAGAGGGCATCCAGGATGAACAGCGAGCGGCCGGCAGGGGAGCGCCACGTCCCGGTGCTCCGCGACCGCTGCATCAACCTGCTCGCTCCTGCCATCGAACGCGCCATCGAGGAACGCGGCCGGGCCGTCGTAGTCGACGCCACGCTGGGCATGGGCGGACATTCGGAGGCCATGCTGCAGCGTTTCCCGCAGCTGCATCTGGTCGGCATCGACCGGGACGAGCAGGCGTTGGCCCTCGCCGGAAAACGGCTTCGGCCCTTCGCCGCGCGCACCGACCTGGTCCACGCCGTTTACGACGAGATCGCCGACGCGGTCGAGGACCTGGGCATCGGGCAGATCGACGGCGCCCTGTTCGACCTGGGCGTATCCTCGCTCCAGTTGGACGAGCGCGACCGCGGCTTTGCCTACTCCTATGACGCTCCGTTGGACATGCGGATGGACACCAGCCGGGGCATGACTGCAGCGGACGTCGTCAACACCTACTCCGAGGCGGACCTGGTGCGCATCATCCGGCGCTGGGGCGAGGAGAAGTTCGCCGGCCGCATCGCCTCCAGCATTGTTGCGGCCAGGGACGCCGCCCCGCTGACCACCACAGGTCAGCTGGTGGAAGCCATCCGCAAGGTGGTGCCGGCCGCGGCGGCCCGGACCGGCGGCCATCCGGCGAAACGCACTTTCCAGGCGCTGCGCATCGAAGTCAATGAGGAGCTGGACGTGCTCGAGCGGGCGTTGCCCGCCGCCATCGACGTGCTGGCCCTCGGCGGGCGGATCGTCGTGATGTCCTACCACTCGCTGGAGGACAAGATCACCAAATCGGTGTTCGGCCGGCTCGCGAAGTCCTCCGCGCCGCGTGGATTCCCCGTCGAACTGGAAGAACACAAACCGCAGCTGAAGACCTTGACCAAGGGCACGGAAGTGCCCACGGCAGCAGAAATTGAAGAAAACCCGCGCGCGGCGTCCGCCAAGCTGCGGGCGGTAGAACGGATCCGGAACAGGAGTGCACAATGAGTGCCAGTGCCCATGCAGCCCGTCCCGACCAGCAGCAGTACGTGCACGGCAGTGCCGCTCCGGCCGGCCGACCCGGCGCTTCGCCCAGGCAAGCCCCCCGCCGTACCCCTCTGTCAGTCGTCCCCAACAGTCCGGCCCGCAAGCGCGTGCCGTTCGCCCTGTTCTGCTTCACCGTCCTGGTGCTGGCCCTCGGCAGCGTGCTGGTGCTGAACATCTCGGTCTCCAGCGGGCAGTACAAACTGGTGGAGCTGCGCAACGAGCAGGTGTCGCTGGCCCAAGCGAACGAAAAACTGACACAACAGCTGGAAAACAACCAGGCTCCGCAGAATCTGGCCGCGAAGGCGGCAGACTTGGGGATGGTAACGTCGCCGTCGGCCGGCTCCATCGATCTGGGCAGCCAGAAAGTTTCCGGAAAGCCGAAGGCGGCTGAACCGGGCGCAGCGCCGGAGCTGTTGGTGGCGCAACCGGAAAACCCCGGCCACCAGCCGGCGGCAAAGGCCAAGACGGAGAAGAAGAGCGGCGCCGCCGCAGCCGCTGAGCCGGCTGCCAAGTCTGCGGCCGCGGCCGAGGCTGCGGGCGAGGATAAAGCGGCGCAGAAGAAAGCGGCACAGAAGGACGACCAGCAGCAGCTCAACGGCGGCAGCATCCCGGCGCCGAAGCAACAGACAGGGCAGTAACTGTCCGGCAACGCAAACGAGGTACCTGTGGCAGCACCAACGGCCAAGCACCAGCAGCCCGACCGAACGGCGAGGGCCACCCGGCGGCTCCGGGCCGGACTCGCCATAGTGCTGGTCCTGTTGGTGATCCTTGGGGCCCGTTTGTTCCAGCTGCAGGGATTGGACACGGCCGGCATGGCCCAGGCTGCCGTGGACAAACGCCTTCGCACCGTGGACCTGCCGGCGCTGCGCGGTGAAATCGTCGATGCCAACAACAAGGTGCTGGCCCGCAGCGTCCAGCGGTTCGACATCGTGGTGGACCAGCGGCTGGTGGAGGATTTCACCAGGTTCGATCCGATCAGCCAGGAAGCCGAAGACATCAAGATCGCCGACGCCATCGCGGAGCTGGCCGGGATCCTGGGCCAGAATGCGAAGACCGTCACCAAAGCCGTCACCGGCGACAAGCCCTTCAGTTATGTGGCCAAATCCGTCACCCCGGAAGTCCAGCAGAAGATCGAAGACCTGGCGTTCCCCGGGCTGTCCGCCCGTGAGACCACCGTCCGCAACTACCCGGCCGGCGCCGTGGCCGGTTCCGTGGTCGGGTTCCTGCGCTCGGACGGCGTGCCGCTCGAAGGCATCGAGGCGTCCCAGAACGACGTACTTTCCGGGACGCCCGGTTCCAGGACCTACGAAATCGGCGCCGATGGCATCCGCATTCCGGTGGGCACCAATGAAGAAGTCCCCTCCGTCGACGGCCGGAGTGTCCGCCTGACCCTGAACACCGATATCCAGTGGTACGCCCAGGAAGTCATCGCCGAGACCGTCAAGGACTACGGCGCCGACTACGGCACCGTCGTCGTCCTCAATGCCAAGACCGGCGATCTGATTGCGCTGGCGGACTCCACCACGGTGGATCCCAATGACCCCGGCGCCACTCCCGACGGCGACCGGCAGTCGATGGCGGTGACCCGCGCCTTCGAGCCCGGCTCGACGACCAAGATGATCACCATGGCGGCGGCGATCGAAGAGGGAATCACCACCCCAGCGTCGCGGTACACCATCCCGCCCAAGTACACGGTCAACGGCCAGACCTTCCAGGACGCAACCCCGCACGGCACGCTGACCCGCACCACGGCCGGCATCTTTGCCCAGTCGCTGAATACCGGGACCACCATGATCAGCCAACAGCTGACCAGGCAGCAGCGCTACGACTACCTGCGGAAGTTCGGCATCGGCCAAAGCTTCGACATCGGCATCAACGGCGCCACCGCCGGCTTGCTGGCACCTCCCGACACCTGGGACGGGCGTCAGGAATTCACCGTCATGTTCGGCCAGGGCCTCGCGCAGACCGCGCTGCACACGGCCGTTGCGTTCGGCACCATCGCCAACAACGGGGTGCTAATGCAGCCGCGGCTCATCGACGCCTACATCGACCCGGACGGCACCGAGCATGAGGTGCCGGTCAAGAAGGGCAGCCGGGCCGTCTCCAAGAAGACCGCCAACCAAGTGCAGGACATGCTGGAGACCAACCCGAAGTATCACAGCGGCAAGGCCGGTAATATTGAGGACTACCGGATCGGGGTCAAGACCGGAACCGCGGAAGCACCCTCCGCCACCGGGGGGTTCAGCGGCTACACCATCTCGATGGCCGGCATCGCTCCGATGGAGGATCCGGAGTTCGTCGTCGTTGCGACCATTCAGCGGCCGCAGGGCGGCGTGCTGACGCTGACCGCCGGTCCGACATTTAAGAAGGTCATGACGCAGGTCCTCAATGCCTACAACGTGCCGCCGTCCACCAGCAAACGGGTCGACCTGCCGCTGGAATGAGCCAACCTGGAGAATATGTGAGTTCCACCGCCGACCAGCCCCACCGGTCCGCCTCGCCCCTGCGGCCCCAAACGGTCAGGCCGGTCCGTCTGGCGGAGCTGCGCAGCATGCTGCAGCACCGCGGCCTGCCGGTACCGGAAGGCGGCCCGGCCACGGACGAGCTGGCCTTCACCGGCATCACCATCGATTCGCGCTCCGTGGAGCCGGGGGACCTGTACATCGGCCTGCCCGGGGCCCGTCGGCACGGCGCCGGCTTCGCCGCCCAGGCGGAGGCGGCCGGGGCGGCGGCCATCTTGACCGACGACGACGGTGCCCGGCTGGCCGCCGCCGATGCCCCGGGACTGCCGGTGCTGCGTTCCGCCGACCTGCGTGCCCTCGTGGGACCCTTGGCAGCGACCATTTACCGCAGCCAGCCCGAGGTCGGCGCGGCACCCACGCTTTTCGGCGTGACCGGGACCAACGGCAAGACCACCACCACCTACTTCATCAATTCCCTGCTGGCGGCGCTGGGACTGGGCAGCGGACTGATCGGCACCATCGAGATCAAGGCAGGCTCCGAAGCGATTCCCAGCGCCTTGACCACGCCGGAATCGCCCGAAGTGCACGGGCTGTTGGCCCTGATGCGCGAACGGGGACTGGACGCCGCCGCGATGGAAGTCTCCTCGCACGCCATTTCCTACCGGCGCGTGGACGCTGTCCGGTTCGACGTGGCCGGCTTCACCAACCTCACCCAGGACCATCTGGACCTGCACGGCAGCATGGACGAGTACTTCGACACCAAGGCCCGCCTGTTCGCTCCGGAACGGGCCCGCCGCGCGGTGGTCTGCGTTGACGACGACTGGGGCCGCCGGCTCGCCGAACGGGCGCGGGCCGGCGGAGTCGACGTGGCAACGCTGGCCACCGACGGCGGCAGTGCCGACTGGAACGTGCGCAGCGTGGTCCGCGAAGGCCTGGGGCACCGGTTCGAGCTGCACGGCCCCGCCGGTGAGGTGCTGCGCCTGCACACCGGGTTGCCGGGCACGTTCAACATTTCCAACGCCTCGCTGGCCGTGGTGATGGTGCTGGCGTCCGGAACCGATCCCTCGCGGTTGCAGGAGGCGTTGGACAGCGCGGACCCGCTCACCGTGGAGGTGCCCGGGCGGATGCAGCTGATCAGTGAGAACCCGGCCGCCATTGTCGACTTCGCGCACAATCCCGACGCGCTGGAAAGGACTCTGGCCTCGGTGCGGCGTCCCGAACCGGGCGCCCGGGTGATTGTGGTGTTCGGCGCCACCGGAGAGCGCGACCAGACCAAGCGCCCGCTGATGGGGGCCATTGCCGCCCGGCTGGCCGACGTCGTCGTGATCAGCGACGACGACCCACACGGCGAAGACGCGGCACAGATTCGAGCCGATGTGTTGGCCGGCGCCCGAGCCGCTGCCGACAAGGAACAGTTGTCGGCCCAAATCGTCGAGGTTTTCCCGCGCGCGGAGGCCATCGAGCGTGCCGTAGCCATGGCTGAGCCGTCGGACACGGTGCTGGTTGCCGGCCGCGGACACGAGGTCTGGCAGGAGGTCAACGGGGAAAACCTTGCCCTCGATGACCGGGTGGAACTGCGCGCGGCGCTGCACCGGCACGGATTCGGACTGCTCTCCCCGAAGGCGGTAGAGTCCTAGATCGTCATGATTGAACTTACTGCAGCCGAAATTGCGGCGATAACGGGCGGACGGGTCATTGGGGAGCCGGTCGACGGCACGGGGGAGACCGCCGACATCACCGTGAGTTCCGCCACCACAGATTCCCGCGAGATCGAACCCGGCGGCCTCTTCGTGGCCAAGCCCGGCGAGACCGCGGACGGCCACTTCTACGTTGCCACGGCGTTCGAGGCCGGCGCCGTGCTCGCCTTGACCGAACGCGAAGTTTCCGATCCCTCGGGCCGGGTCTTGCCGCAGGTCATCGTGGCCGACGCCGTGCTGGCCATGGGTGCCATCGCTGCAGCCATCGTGGCCCGCCTGCGTGCCGCCTCGGGGCTCGAGGTCGTGGGCATAACCGGCAGCGCCGGCAAAACCACCACCAAGGACCTGCTGGCCAGCATCTTGGGCCAGGTGGCGCCGACCGTGGCGCCGATCGGCTCCTACAACGGCGAGGTCGGCGTTCCGCTGACGGTCTTCGCCGCCGGTTTCGACACCCGCTACCTGGTGGTGGAAATGGGAGCCACAGGTATTGGCCACATCGCGTACCTTGCGGACATGGTCAAGCCGGACATCGGCGTGGTGCTGGGAGTCGGCAGCGCCCACGCCGGGGAATTCGGCGGAGTGGAAAACATTGCCATCGCCAAGGGCGAGCTGGCCGAGGCGCTGCCCGCCGACGGAACAGCCGTGCTCAACGCCGACGATCCCCGGGTCAAGGCGATGGCCGCCCGCACCGGCGCCCACGTGCTCTACTTCAGCTCCGACGACGGTTTCAGCCTTCCCGCCGGCAGCACCGCACAGCTGCTGCGGGCCCGCGGAGCCGGCATCAACGAGGCCGGCCACCCCGAATTCACGCTGTGCTTCCCGGACGGCAGCGAGCACCCGGTCACGTCCGGTCTGATCGGCATCCACCACATGGCCAACCTGCTGGCTGCCGCCGGCGCCGCCTGGGCTCTGGGCGTACCCCCGGAAACCATCGCCGCGGGCCTGAGCGGGCGCGGCCCGGCCAGCCGCTGGCGGATGGAACGGACCGAGCGGCCGGACGGCGTGACGGTGATCAACGATGCCTACAACGCCAACCCGGAATCCATGCGGGCGGCGCTGCGCACGCTGGCCGAACTGGGCCGCGGCCGCCGCACCTGGGCCGTGCTGGGCGAGATGCTGGAATTGGGCGATGACACCGTTCACGAACACGACGCGATCGGCCGGACCGTGGTCCGGCTCAACATATCGCGCCTGATCGTGGTCGGCGCCGGCGCCAGGGCAATGCACACCGGAGCCGTGATGGAAGGCTCGTGGGGCGATGAATCGATGTGGGTCGCCACCCCGGACGAGGCCCACCGCGTGCTCGAAGAGCAGCTGGAACCGGGCGATCTGGTGCTGTTTAAGTCCTCCAACGGCGCCGGACTGCGGTTCCTGGGCGACCGGGTAGCATTAGGAAGCCCGCCGTCGGACGATCCCGCGGCGGCTGCAGTGCGCGGATCCCAAACCCCAGAGGAAGGTCAGGCGCAGTGATAGCCCTGCTGATCGGTTCTGCCCTGGCGCTGGTCCTGTCCCTGCTCGGGACGCCCCTGTTCATCAAGCTGCTGGTGAAGAAAGGCTACGGCCAGTTCATCCGCGACGACGGCCCGACGGCGCACCACACCAAGCGCGGAACGCCCACCATGGGCGGCGTGGTCATTGTGGCCACCGTGGTTTTGGCTTATTTCGCCACCCACCTGGGCATGTGGATGATCAATGGGGGCGCGCACCAGGGACCCACCGCCTCCGGCGGCGTGCTGCTGCTGCTGATGGCCGGCATGGGCCTGGTGGGTTTCCTGGACGACTTCATCAAGATCACCAAGCAACGCAGCCTCGGACTCCGGGCCTGGGCGAAGATCGTGCTCCAGGGCATTGTTGGCATCCTTTTTGCCCTGCTGGCCCTGAACTTTCCGGACAACCTGGGCCGCACGCCGGCGTCGCTGAACATCTCCTTCACCCGAGACATTCCCTGGCTGGACCTTGCCTTTGGCGGCACGGTCCTCGGTACCATCCTGTTCATCATCTGGTCCAACATCATTGTCACCGCCGCCACTAATGGCGTGAACCTGACCGACGGGCTGGACGGGCTCGCGGCGGGCGCATCCGTGATGGTCTGCGGGGCCTACATGCTGATGGGCATCTGGCAGTTCAACCAGAGCTGTGGATCCGTCAAAGTGCCCGGTGAGGCCTGCTATGAAGTACGCGACCCGCTTGACCTGGCGTTGCTCGCCGGTGCGCTGGCCGGTGCGCTGATCGGATTCCTGTGGTGGAACACCTCGCCCGCCAAGATCTTCATGGGCGACACCGGGTCGCTGGCCATCGGCGGCGCCATTGCCGGGTTCGCCATCCTGTCCCGCAGCGAGCTGCTGCTGGTGGTCATGGCCGGGCTGTTCGTCATCATCTCGCTCTCCGTGATCATCCAGGTGGCCTTCTTCAAGCTCAGCGGCGGCAAACGGGTCTTCAAGATGGCCCCGCTGCAGCACCACTTCGAGCTCAAGGGCTGGGCCGAAGTCACCGTCGTGGTGCGCTTCTGGATCATCGCCGGGCTCTGCGTGGCGGCCGCGCTGGGAATCTTCTACGCAGAATGGGTCTTGGGTTCATGAATCGTCTTGACGCGCTGACATCCTGGGATGCCGACTGGGCCGGACTGCGCGTGGTGGTCGCCGGCATCGGACTGTCGGGGTTCTCCGCTGCCGACACGCTGATCGAACTGGGCGCCGCCGTGGTCGTCGTCGACGGCCGCGACACGGAGGAAAACCGGGCCAAGGCCGACACCTTGAAGATCGTCGGCGCCCGGGAAGTCCTGCTCGGTGCCGAGCATGGCCACGCATTGCCCGACATCGGCGGGGAACCGGCCGAACTGGTGGTCACGTCGCCGGGCTGGAGCCCGAAGACTCCGCTGCTGGCCGCCGCCGCGGCCGCGGGCATCCCCATCTGGGGCGATGTGGAACTGGCCTGGCGGGTGCGCGAACGCGCCGGGCGGCGCACGGCCGACTGGCTGGCCATCACCGGCACCAATGGCAAGACCACCACGGTGGGAATGGCCGAATCCATGCTGCAGGCGGCCGGGCTGCGCGCCATCGCTGCCGGCAACGTGGGCACGCCCATCCTGGACGCCGTGCGCGATCCGATCGGGTACGACGTGATCGCCGTTGAACTCTCCAGCTTCCAGCTGCACTGGACCCACACCATGTCCCCGCTGGCCTCCGTGGTGCTCAACGTGGCGGAAGACCACGTGGACTGGCACGGCTCCTACGCCGCGTACCTGGCCGACAAGGCCAAGATCTACGAGCGGACCAAGATCGCGTGCGTCTACAACGCGGAGCAGCGCGAGACCGAGGAGATGGTCGAAGCGGCCGACGTTGTCGAAGGCTGCCGGGCAATCGGTTTCACCACCGGCATGCCGGCCGTGAGCATGGTCGGCGTGGTGGAGCGCCTGCTGGTGGACCGGGCCTACATCCAGGAGCGCCGCGACTCGGCGGCCGAATTGGCCAGCCTGGCCGATCTGGGCGAGCTGGCGCCGCGGCATCAGGTCGCCAACGCACTGGCTGCGGCCGCCCTGGTCCGGGCCTACGGCGTGGAGCCGGCCGCGGTGCGCGAAGGACTGCGGCGCTTTGATCCGGGATCCCACCGGATCCAGAAGGTCCTGGAGCAGGCCGGGGTGCTCTGGATCAACGACTCCAAGGCCACCAATCCGCACGCCGCCTCGGCCTCGCTGGCGTCCTTTTCCTCGGTGGTGTGGATCGCCGGCGGACTGTCCAAGGGCGTCAACTATGACGAATTGATCGCGGACCACGCACGCAGGCTGAAAGCGGTGGTGCTGATCGGCACCGACAACTCCGCGCTGCTGGCCTCGTTACAACGACACGCACCGGATGTCCCCGTCATCGACGTGCCGCCGGAGGAAACTGAAGACAGGATCCCGACGTCGGGCGTCCCCACCGGCGAGAGGGTGATGGCGGCAGCCGTAGAGGCTGCAGCCGGCATAGCCGCCGACGGGGACACCGTCCTGATGGCCCCGGCTGCCGCCTCGATGGACCAATTCACGTCCTACGCGCACCGCGGCAATGCGTTCATGGAAGCCGTCCGCCGGTTCGGGGAAGGGCAGGCACCGTCGACCAAGGAGCAGTAATGGCCACCAGCGGCACCCGCAGCGGAAGCCGGACGTCCGCACCCGCCGTCGAGCGCGCATCCGGCACCGCCGGGACGAAGGCTGCCCCGGCGGCCAAGCTCCGACTGCTCCGCGAACGCGGCACCGTCTTGCTGGACCGGATCCAGGGCACGGGAACGCAGTCCAGCGGCGCCAGCTATTACCTGATCCTCGGCTCAGCCCTCGCCCTGACAGCCATCGGCCTGCTGATGGTGCTCTCGTCGTCTGCGGTCGAATCCATCGCCGACGACAATTCGCCGTTCAGCCTGTTTATGCGGCAGGCGATCTTCGCCGGCCTCGGCGTCACGGCAATGCTGATCCTCTCCCGATGGAGGCCGGCCACCTATCGCAAGCTGGCCTGGCCGGCCCTCGCGCTGTCGGTGTTCCTGCTGCTCTTGGTGTTCACGCCGCTGGGCGAGTCCGTCGGCGGCAACCGCAACTGGATCACCTTGCCCGGCGGGACGTCGCTGCAGCCCTCGGAAGTCGCCAAGCTGGGCATGTGCCTCTGGATGGCGGCCGTTCTGGCTGCCAAGGAGCGGCTGCTGGGCAATTGGAAGCATTTGGTGGTTCCGGTGGTGGTGCCCGGCGCCATCCTGATTGTCGGACCGGTGCTGGCCGGCAACGACCTGGGCACCGCGATGATCCTGATGCTCATTATTGCCGGCGGATTGTTTTTTGCCGGCGCGCCGTTGAAGCTGTTTGGCATCGCCGGTCTGGGCGCTGCAGCGCTGGTGCTGCTGCTGGTGGTGGTCAGCCCCAACCGGATGGGCCGCATCCTGATGTGGACCGACCAGGGCTGTGAAACCACCACTGGGCTCAACATGCAGTCCTGCAACGGGCTCTTCGCTCTGGCCTCCGGAGGCTGGTGGGGTGTGGGCCTGGGCCAAAGCCGGCAGAAGTACAACTGGATTCCGGAAGCCCACAACGACTACATCTTCGCCATCATCGGCGAAGAACTGGGGCTGCTCGGCACCATGGTCATCCTGGCCCTGTTTGGCATCCTGGCCATCGCGCTGGTGCGCACGGTGATGCGCCAGGAGTCCCTGTTCGTGCGGATCTTCGCCGGATCCATCATGGTCTGGATTATCGGCCAGGCCTTCGTGAATATTGCGGTGGTCACCGGCCTGCTGCCGGTGATCGGCGTGCCGCTGCCGTTCATCTCCTACGGCGGTTCGGCCCTGACCGTGACCCTGGCAGCCGTCGGTGTACTCTTGTCCTTTGCCCGGACCGGCGCAGCCGGCCGGAAGAAGCCCGGAGCACTGATCAGCCGGCTGCGGCAGCACACGTCCGCCGGCACCCGCTGAACCTATCCACCAGAAGCCGAGCAGAAGGTATTCCAGCCACACCATGAACACTTCCGAGCCCTCTGTGGTCCTGGCCGGCGGCGGCACTGCGGGGCACGTCAGTCCGCTGCTGGCCATCGCTGGGGCCGTGGTCGAGGCGGTCCCCGCGGCCCGCATCCTCGCCGTCGGCACCGCCGCCGGCATGGAGACCCGCCTGGTGCCCGCGGCCGGCTACCGACTGGCCACCATCGGGCGCGTGCCGCTGCCGCGCCGGCCCTCGCTTGACCTGCTGAAGCTGCCGTTCAAATTCGCCGCGGCAGTGCGCCAGGCCGCCGGAATTATCGATGCTGCGAAGGCCGACGTCGTGGTGGGCGTGGGCGGGTACGTCAGCACGCCCATGTACATTGCGGCCAAGCTGCGCCGGGTGCCGATCGTGATCCATGAAGCCAACGCCAGGCCCGGCCTGGCCAACCGGGTGGGGGCCCGGCTGGCCGAGCGGGTGGCGGTAGCGTTCAAGGACACCAAGCTGCCCGGAGCCCGCTGGGTCGGCATGCCGATGCGGCGGGAAATCGCCACCTTGGACCGCCAAGCCTCCCGCAGCGACGCCCGCCGGAGGCTGGGGTTGGCGCCGGACGAGCCGACGCTGATCGTCACCGGCGGCTCATCGGGTGCCCTGAGCATCAACCGGTCCATCGCCGCTGCGCTGCCGGAACTCGCCGCAGCCGGAATCCAGGTGCTGCACATCACCGGCCGGAACAAGGCGCTGCGGGATGCCCAGGGACAGCTGCTCACTTCTCCCGGCTACCACCAGGTGGAGTATGTGGACGGCATGCAGGATGTCTACGCCGCGGCCGACCTGCTGTTGGCCCGCGCCGGTGCCGCTACGGTGTGCGAAGTTGCCGCCGTCGGCCTGCCGTCGGTGCTGGTGCCGCTGCCGCACGGCAACGGCGAACAGGCCCTGAACGCCGCCTCCCTCGTGGAGGCAGGCGGGGCCGTGCTGGTCCGGGACGGGGACTTCGGCGCGGCCTGGGTGACGGACGAGCTGGTGCCGCTGTTGAAGAATCCGGCACGGCTGCAGCAGATGTCGGCCGCGGCGCACGGCCTGGGGATCCGTGACGCGGACGCGCGAATGGCACAATTAGTGCTCGAGGCAATGGGGGAGGAGCACCGTTGAAAGCCACTGATTTCCACACCACGGCCCGGCTGCCGTTCGGCGAACTCGGCGCGGTGCACTTCATCGGACTCGGCGGCGCCGGCATGTCCGCCATCGCCCGGATCCTGCTGGCCCGCGGCGTCCCGGTATCCGGTTCGGATGCGCGCGACTCGGCCGTCCTCCGGCAGCTGGAGGCGCTCGGCGCCACGGTCTTCGTCGGCCATGAGGCGGGACACATCCGCGGCGCGGACACGGTGGTGGTCTCCACCGCCATCCGGCCGGAGAACCCCGAACTGCAGGCCGCCGTTGCCGCGGGCCTGAACATTGTGCACCGTTCGGTGGCGCTCTCCGCCGCCATGGAGGGGAAGCGGCTCATCGCCGTCGGCGGCACCCACGGCAAGACCACCACCACGGCCATGGCCACGGTGATGCTGCAGGCCGCCGGGCGCGAGCCGTCGTTCGCCATCGGCGGCGATGTGGCGGCGCTCGGTGTCAACGCGGCGCACGGGGAAGGCGACCTGTTTGTCGCCGAAGCGGACGAATCCGACGCCTCGTTCCTCAACTACCGGCCGCAGGTCATCGTCGTGACCAATGTGGAGGCCGACCACCTGGACCACTACGGGTCTGCCGAAGCCGTCTACGCCTCCTTCGACCAGTTCACGGCGCTGCTTCCCGACGACGGCACGTTGGTGGTCTGCCTCGACGACGACGGCGCGCGCGCCTTGGCGGAGCGGGTGGCCGCGTCCGGCGCGCCGTGCCGGGTGCTCGGCTACGGCTACGCGGCAGAAGCCGAGCTGCGCATCGTTGCCAGCGAGTTCGCCGGCTCCGGCAGCGCCAGCCGGATCGATTACCCGGGCGGCACCTGCACGTTGCGGCTCCAAGTACCCGGCGAGCACAACATCCGCAATGCCGCTGCGGCCCTCGCCGTCGCCATCACGCAGGGCATCGATCCCGCCACCGCGGCCGAGGGGCTGGCCGGCTTCACCGGGGCCGCCCGGCGGTTCGAGGCCAAGGGCGCGGCGGCCGGGGTCCGCGTGTTCGATGATTACGCGCACCATCCCACCGAGGTGCACGCGGCCCTGACCGCCGCGCGTAAAGTCGCGGCCGGACATGCGGTGCATGTGCTCTTCCAACCGCACCTGTTTTCGCGGACCCGGGAGTTCGCCGCGGAATTTGCCCAGGCGCTGCAGTTAGCCGATTCGGCCGCCATCCTGGACATCTATCCGGCGCGCGAAGATCCGATCCCGGGCGTCACCAGCGAGCTGATCACCACCAGGTTGCCGTCCGGCAGCTATGCACCGGACCCGGCCCGCGCCGTGGCAGACATCGTCGCCCGCTCACAGCCCGGCGACATCGTGCTGACCGTCGGCGCCGGCGATGTGACCCAGTACGGACCCGTCCTGGTCGAGGCCTTGGAGCAGGCCTCCACCGCCGTGCAATGAGTCCGCGCAAGCCGCGCCCTCCCGCGGCGCGCCCGGCCGCCCCGGCTGCCTCGGCCGGACGGCCGGACGGCGCGGCGCCAGCACCGGAAGCCGCGGAGCGGCAGCGCGGACCCGAAAGCTCGACGGCGGTCGGCGCGGGTTCCGGGGTACGGCTCACCTCCGGAAAAGTGACGGCGCTGCCCCGGCCGGCATCCGGCCAGGCTGCTACGTCCGCGGAAGCTCCCACGTCGCCCCGGTCACCCAGGCCTGCTGCCGCCCCTCGTCCGTCCGGGCACGGCAGCGGGGCACCGGCGTCGGCCGCAGGAAAATCCGCCGCGGGAATTTTCGCAGCCGCATCCACGCCCCGGCGCGGCGCGGCGGCGGGCCTGGTGGCGCGCTGGCGCCGCCAAGGGCCCGAGCCGTCCCACCCGTCATGGGCCGGGGGAGACGACACTACGGTGGTCAGTTTCCCCGAACCGGCCCGGCGCAAGACCCGGCGCCGGCTGCTGATCGCGGCGGGCACCGTCGTCGTGCTCCTTGCCGTCTTGATGTCTGTCATCTTCCTGTCGCCGGCGCTGGCCGTGAAAACCATCACCGTCGAGGGCGCCAAACTGACGGACTCCGCCACGCTGAGTGAGGCGTTGGAGCCGTTGAAGGGAACCCCGCTGGCGCGGGTCGGCGAAGGGGAAGTGGCCGCCCAGGTGGGCCACTTTCCGGCGGTCGAATCCGTGGAAGTCGTCGCCAAGCCGCCCGCCGAGCTGCATGTGCGGATCATCGAGCGCACCCCTGTAGCCGTGTTGAAGGACGGCAAGAAATTCGTGCTAATCGACGAATCCGGGAAGGCGCTGGCCTCGGTCCGCAAGCGCAGCGAGGCCAAACTGCCGTTGATCGACGGCGCCAAGGCGGCCGAGGATCCCGACGTTTTCGCGTCGATCACCGGCGTGCTCGGCGCCCTGCAGCCGGAGGTGCTGAAACAGCTCGACCACGCCTCGGCCCGGTCGGTGGACTCGGTGGAACTCCAGCTGACCAACGGCCAGAAGGTGCTGTGGGGCAACGCGGGGCAGCAGGAACTCAAAGCCACCGTGCTGCAGGCGCTGCTGCAGGCGAAGGGCGTGAAGGGCAAAGCCAGCGTCATCGATGTGAGCACGCCCACGCGGCCGGTGACCCGGTGAGGCCCGGGGAGCGCGGCAGCGAAATGCAACAGCGCCGATCGCGCGACACGCGGAGTCGGGTCATTGTGCCGGCCCGGCCTTCCGTCTAGCGTCTCGGATAGGAACTACTTGACATAACTCTAACCTTCAAGTTGAGGGTTAAGGTTAGGTGAAACTGCCGGACCGGGGACCCGCCCGCTTCGGCAGAACAGACAGTGCACAGACTCGAGCAAGGGACACAGGACGTGGCAGCACCGCAGAATTACTTGGCCGTCATCAAAGTCGTCGGCATCGGCGGCGGTGGCGTGAATGCCGTCAACCGGATGATCGAGGTGGGGCTCCGCGGCGTGGAGTTCATCGCGATCAATACCGATGCTCAGGCACTGTTGATGAGCGACGCGGACGTCAAGCTCGACGTCGGACGTGAGCTCACCCGCGGGCTGGGCGCCGGAGCCGACCCGGAGGTGGGCCGCAAGGCCGCCGACGACCATGCCGAAGAGATCGAGGAAGTCCTGCGGGGGGCGGACATGGTCTTCGTGACGGCCGGCGAAGGCGGCGGTACCGGTACCGGCGGCGCGCCGGTGGTGGCCCGGATCGCCCGTTCGCTCGGCGCGCTGACCATCGGCGTCGTCACCCGTCCGTTCACGTTCGAGGGCCGCCGCCGCTCGAACCAGGCCGAAACCGGCATCGAAACGCTGCGCGACGAAGTGGACACGCTGATCGTGATCCCGAACGACCGCCTGCTGTCCATCAGCGACCGCAACGTCTCCATGCTGGATGCCTTCCGGTCCGCCGACCAGGTGCTGCTCTCCGGCGTCCAGGGCATTACCGACCTGATCACCACGCCCGGCCTGATCAACCTCGACTTCGCCGACGTCAAGTCCGTGATGCAGGGTGCCGGTTCGGCGCTGATGGGCATCGGCTCCGCGCGCGGCGAGGACCGTGCCGTCAAGGCCGCCGAGCTGGCCATCGCGTCTCCGCTCCTGGAAGCTTCCATCGATGGCGCGCACGGTGTGCTGCTCTCGATCCAGGGCGGCTCGGATCTTGGCCTGTTCGAAATCAACGAGGCCGCACGGCTGGTGCAGGAAGTCGCGCACCCCGAGGCGAACATCATCTTCGGCGCGGTCATTGACGATGCCCTCGGCGACGAAGCCCGGGTCACCGTCATCGCCGCCGGTTTCGATCAGGTGGACGTCACCTCCGCCCCGGCGCAGAAGCCGGCCGTGGCCCCGGCCGGCGCGCCCGCCGTGCCGGCCGCGCAGCCTTCGGTGCCGGTGTCCGAACCCTCGGAGCGCAGCTTCACGGGTGCCGTGCCGCAGGTGCAGCACATCCACGCCGATGCCGGTTTCGATATGGACCTGCCCGCCATCGTCGAGCCGGACCTGAGCGCAGGCCGCGTCGACGACCTGGACGTTCCGGATTTCCTCAAGTAACCAGCCCTTGACTGGCCCGGCAATGTTCTGGTGGAAGCAACGGATCCATCCCGATGTGTGGATTGGTTTCACGGACCGGTCGGCCGGCAATCTTGGCCTGCATGTCGGGGACGACGCCGACACCGTGCTCCGGCGCCGCGCGTCGCTGGAAGATGCCATGCCCGTGCCGGCCGGTTCGTTGCGGTTCATGAACCAGGTGCATTCGGCCGAGGCCGCGGTGGTGGCGGTCGACGGCCCGGCTTCGACACCGGCGGCCGTGACGGCCGATGCGATGGTGAGCCCCGACGGCGCGGTGCCGCTGGCCGTGATGGTTGCGGACTGCCTGCCGGTGGTGCTGGTGGGGACACGGCCCGACGGCGGTGCCGCCACCGCGGTGGCGCATGCCGGACGCCGCGGACTGCTGGACGGCGTGCTGGCCAACGCCGTGGCCGGGCTTCGGGATGCGGGCGCCGGCGGGCTGCAGGCGTGGATCGGTCCGTCCATCTGCGGAGCGTGCTATGAGGTCCCTGAGCAGATGCAGGCCGACGCCGTAGCCCGGATTCCCGAGCTGGCATCGCGGACCGCGTGGGGCACGCCGGCACTCGATCTTGCCGCCGGTGCCACCGCAGAGCTGGTCGGGCTCGGCGTGGAGGCGCACCGGGTGCACGGCTGCACCCGGGAGGAAAGCCGGTTGTACTCCTACCGGCAGGATCATCACACCGGCCGGTTCGCCGGCTTGGTCTGGAAGGACGCATGAGCACCAACTCTCGGAAGGCCGAGCTTTCGGCGAATCTGGAACGCGTTCGGGAGCGAATCACCCGGGCCGCCGCCGGGCGTCCGGCGGAGCCGGAACTGATTGTGGTGACAAAGTTCTTCCCGGCGTCCGACGTAGCGCTGCTGCATGACCTGGGCGTGACGGACGTCGGCGAGAACCGGGATCAGGAAGCCGCCGCGAAGGCCGCGGAGCTGGCCGGCCGCGGGCTGCGCTGGCATTTCATCGGGCAACTACAGACGAACAAGGCCAAGTCGGTGGTCCAATACGCCGATCTGCTGCATTCGGTGGACCGGCCGCAACTGATCCGCGCGCTGGGCAAAGCCATGGCGGCCGAGCAGGAGCGGCGGCAGGCGGCCGGCCTCGAACCCCGGGCGGCTCTCGGCTGCCTGATCCAAGTGGACCTTGACGAGTCGGACCTGCCGAGGGCAGCCGGAACAGCGGCCCGCGGCGGCGCCCGCCCCGGGGAAATCCGGGCGCTGGCCGATGCCCTCCAGGAGGCTGAGGGATTGACTCCGGCCGGGCTGATGGCGGTAGCTCCGTTGGGCGCGGACCCGGCCCGGGCCTTCGGCCGGTTGGCTGAGCTCTCCCATCAGCTGCAGGAAGAACACCCCGGGGCCGGCATGGTCTCGGCTGGGATGAGCCAGGATCTTGAAGCAGCGGTCGCAGCGGGCGCGACACACCTCCGTGTCGGATCCGATGTCCTCGGACCGCGACCGGCCGTGCGGTAGCGTTTTGGCTAGGCAGGCTCTTTGCCGGCACCCATGTTCGTGACCGGGGGCCGTGCAAGGCATGCAGCAGCGCTGAAGACAGGATGGGAGCTACCATGGCAGGCACACTGCGCAAGACAATGATTTATCTTGGGCTCGCCGATGGTGACGAGCACTACGA
The DNA here is from genome assembly GCF_059091905.1 of Arthrobacter sp. Dra40. NCBI lineage: Bacteria > Bacillati > Actinomycetota > Actinomycetes > Micrococcales > Micrococcaceae > Arthrobacter > Arthrobacter sp. Dra40. The sequence continues at coordinate 1,022 of NZ_JBNHHB010000024.1, read as the reverse complement.
ACCCGAGCAGGCGGATACCGCCGCTCGAGATGAGGAGCAGCCCGTGGACCAGCCCCGACAGGAGCGCCGCGCGGAGCCTGCAGCGGCACCGGTCAAGCCGGCTGCCGAGGAATACCGGGCACCGGTGACGCCGATCAAGCGCGCACCGTCCGCCCGCGAGGACGCCACCGTGCTGCACCAGATCACCACAGTGCACCCGCGCTCCTACAACGACGCCAAGATTATTGGTGAGAGCTTCCGCGACGGCATTCCGGTGATCATGAACGTCACGGACATGGGCGAAGCGGAAGCCAAGCGCCTGGTCGATTTCTCTGCCGGCCTGGTCTTCGGCCTGCACGGTAGCATTGAACGGGTTACCAATAAGGTTTTCCTGCTCTCGCCGTCAAGCGTGGAAGTGCTGGGAGAGGACCGCAAGTCCAGCGACCAGCAGGCCAGTTTCTTTAACCAGAGCTAGCCTGCCGCACTTTCCGGGAGGCGTGCCGCCCGTCAAAATCCTTCTAGCGCTAGGAATCGTGGAACAGGCGTGTCCATCATTTTCGTCCTGCTGTACCTGATCTTGATGTTGTTCCAGCTGGGCTTGATCGTGCGCATCGTTTTTGAAGTCGTGCAAGCCTTCGCCCGGCGCTGGCGGCCGCGAGGTATCGCCTTGGTCGCGGCTTCCGTCATTTACACCGTGACCGACCCGCCGCTGAAGGGCCTGCGCAGGATCATCCCGCCGCTGCGGATTGGCGGATTCGCGCTTGACCTTGCCTTCCTGGTGCTGTTCCTTGCCGTGACGATCGCCATGGCGATTGTGGCGGGTTTGGCCTGACCGAGGGCGCGTTAGTGTTCGTCTCCGAAACGATATATTCTGATTCAGATATAGCTGGCGAATGTCCTTGCACGGGGAATATTCGCTACCGTTGTTATGAATCCAGCACGTTGCATTCATGACCCACGAACCAGTATGAGGTGACCAGATGGCTTTGACGCCAGAAGACGTTGTCAACAAGAGGTTCCAGCCGACTAAGTTCCGCGAAGGC